>JBDRPR010000451.1:0-6362 GCA_043826845.1 Bacteroidota bacterium | reverse complement strand
CATTAAATAATAAATAATAAACTCCGGAATTTTCAATAACATCAGCTTGAAGTGTGAGAACATCTCCCAAATCTTGAGCTGTTCCGAACAGAACATGCACTTTGTTTGCATCAGTAACATTTTTAATTTTAAACGTGATATTTAATTCCTCTCCATTTGTATTAATAAGTTGACCTGTAATAGTGTCAATTTTTAAAACCGGAGTAACCACAATGTCCATAATTTCAACATTGGTTTGTGCAACAAGAAAACTATTCATAATGCACAGAAAAGCGATAAAGGTTAATAGTTTTTTCATTGTGATATATTTTAATATTTAGACAAGCAAGGTAATAAATATTTTCTGAATGTTATTAAATTTTATCAGATAAAATTATTAACAGTATTAATTTTCAGGGTTTATGTCCACGACACAAATTTTTACAAATAGAAATTAATCTTTGTCTTTTAAAAAATATTCTACACAGAGATCTCCCCTTTTATATGTGGATGAGGATTATAGTTTATAATAATAAAATCATCATATTTGAATTCAAAAATATTTTTCACCTCAGAATTCATCTCCAGAACAGGCAGTTTTCGGGGATTTCTTGTCAATTGCAATTTACATTGATCAATATGATTAAGATATATATGAGAATCTCCTAGAGTATGTATAAAATCTCCGGGAATAAGGTTTGTAACCTGTGCCATCATATGTAATAACAATGCATATGAAGCAATATTAAAAGGAACTCCCAGGAAAATATCAGCACTTCGCTGATAAAGTTGTAACGATAATTTTCCATCTGCGACATAAAACTGAAAAAGCACATGACACGGCGGTAACGCCATATTTTCAATTTCGCCAGCATTCCATGCAGAAACAATGTGTCTTCTTGAATCAGGATTATTTGTTAATGAATTGACAACCTCAGTAATCTGATCAATATGTTTTCCATTTGATGCAGGCCAGGATCTCCACTGGTAGCCGTATATATTTCCTAAATTCCCGTTTTCATCAGCCCATTCATTCCATATTGTTACATTGTTGTCATTTAAATATTTAACATTTGTTTCTCCGGTTAAAAACCATAATAATTCATAGAGAATTGAACGGATATGAAGTTTTTTTGTTGTAAGTAGTGGAAATCCATCCTGCATATTGAATCTCATCTGATGACCAAAAACTGAAAGTGTCCCGGTTCCTGTTCGGTCACTTTTGACAATTCCTTCATCAAATACCCGATTTATCAGATTGAGATATTGTTTCATTGGTTTATTCTATATTTGAAATATTAAAATTATCAGCTAAGTATCACTCCGACAATTGTTGCAGAGAGTAAAGAAGCAATTGTGCCTCCAATTAATGCTTTTATACCCAGTTGTGATAATGTTTTTCGCTGATTAGGAGCTAAGGCACCAATTCCGCCTAATTGTATTCCAATTGATCCTATATTTGCAAATCCGCACAATATATATGTAGCAATTATTGTAGATTTTTGGTTTGCAAATGCTGACAGATCAACATATTCCTTGAGACTTTTATATGCAATTAATTCGTTAAGAATCATCTTTTCTCCAAGTAATTGGCCCACAAGAGTCATGTCTTGTGAAGAAACACCAATAATCCATGTAAGGGGAGCCAGTCCATATCCTAAAATAAACTGTAAGCTGAATTTATCGTATTGACCTTTTGATATTTCACTAATCCAGGCGTTTAAGCTTGTTGCATCTCCAATCTTCATAAACACAAAATTGACTAAAGCAACTAATGCAATAAATACGAGAAGCATAGCAGCTACATTAACTGCAAGTTTTACTCCCTCTGTTGTTCCATTTGAAATAGCGTCTAATACATTTGAGCCAATTTTATCCTTGGATATATTGATGTTAGTATCTATTTTTTCTGTTTCAGGCAGAAGGATTTTTGCAGCCACGACCGCTCCTGGCGCTGCCATAACAGAAGCTGTAATTAAGTGTTTTGCAAAAAGCATACGTTGAACAGGGTCATCACCTCCCAGAAATCCGATATAAATAGCAAGAACTCCACCTGCAATAGTTGCCATTCCTCCCACCATAACAAGCAACAATTCTGATCTTGTCATTTTTGCCAAATAGGCTTTAATTAAAAGAGGAGCTTCAGTCTGACCGAGGAAAATATTTCCTGTAGCTGAAAGACTTTCAGCTCCGGAAAGACCAAGAAGCTTTTTCATCAACCACGCCATTCCATATACAACTTTTTGAATTATTCCGTAATAATATAAGATACTAGTAAGAGCTGAAAAAAAGACAATTGTTGGCAGAATCCAGAATGCGAAATTTATTAACGGACTTTCAACCTGATCGGAAATAAACGATTTAAAAAGAAATGTGCTTCCTTCTTTCGTGAAATCCAATACTTTAATGAACATTTTGCCAACAAATTCGAATCCGTATTGAATAAACGGGACTTTTAAAACCAATATTGCAATTGATACCTGAATACCAAGACCTATAAAAACCCCTTTCCATTTAATCGCTCTTCTGTTGCTACTGAAAAGAAATGCTAATCCAAGTAAAACAACAATTCCTAAAAGACCACGAAGCATAGAAACGATAAAAGAGCTTTTTTCTTCCTCAAAAAGTCCGTTGACTGATTGACTATTTTCAGCAGTATATAAATATTGAACACTCCTGTCATTAATTATTAAAGTGTCAGGGGTTAACAGGACAATATGAAAACTTCTTGTAAAATGCTCATAATGAATTTCATTTTGATTAATTTCAGTAACGATTTGCCCATTATAGTAGAATTGAAGTATTGGATTATCGTCAATTACTTTAAAAGCAACAGAATCAACACTTTTTTCAAGCAATTTTGTATCAAATGAAAGAATAATACAACTGTCTTTTACAGTAAAATTTCCGGAAACATTTGGGTTATCTCTAAGAAATTCATAATAAAATCGATTGGTCTCTTTTTCAAAAATTAAAAATTCATTTTCTTCAACCTCGTGAGTTACACCACTGTTTCCACCTGTTATTTGTACACATTTCCACTTATTATTTAATAAGTTTAATGAGTTTTCTTTATTTGCAGAAAATGAAGTTAATGAAACAAAAGTTATAAATATGAAAAACAGCAGATTATATTTTATCATTTTAGTCTTTTTTTCGGCGTTTTAATTCATCGCGGATTCTTGAAGCAAGTTCATAATCTTCATCTTTGACAGCATTTTCAAGCCTGGTTTCTAATTCAGCGATATCAACATCTATAAGATCAACATCTTCTATTTCGTTTTCAGTGAAAAGAATATCTCCTTTTTTCTCCGGCTTTTTCTCTTCATTTTGTAAACCAAGATCAATACCTGCTTTTGCCAAAATACTTTCGGTTGTATAAATTGGGCATTTAAATCTCAATGCAAGAGCAATTGCATCAGAAGTTCTGGCATCCATTGAAAAAATACGATTGTTATGTTTTATAATAATATCAGAATAAAATACACCTTCTTCAAGTTTGCTAATTACAACTTCAATAATTTCGGAATTTAGTTTTTCTGCGAATTTACAGAATAAATCATGCGTCAAAGGTCTGGGAGGTTTCATACCTTCAAGCTCTATCGCAATTGCCTGAGCTTCAAACCCTCCGATTATAATAGGAATCCTGCGGGATGAATTTTCCTCGGATAATATCAATGCATATGCTCCTGCCTGAGTTTGACTATATGACAGTCCAAGAACATTTAACCTTACTTTATTCATACAAAAAAATAATCTGACAAACTTTTACTATTATCCATAAAACACAAACCTACATAAATTTTCTTAAATTTTTACAATCCTGATGAAAATTTTATATTGGTTCCAAATGACAATTAAAATTATTTTAAGTTAAACTTTGTAGAAATATTCCCATTTTATTCATAATTATGTTTGATCTTAATAAAAAAAATGTCGTTAATATTGTATAGCAAATAAAGTTTTTATACTTTTGCACTCCCAAATTGTATTTAGTAATTGATAAATTGATTTAAAATGTACGCAATATTAGAGATAGCAGGACAACAGTTTAAAGTGACAAAAGATCAGAAAATATATGTTCACAGACTGGAAAATGCAGAAGGTTCAAAAGTGGAGTTTGATAAAATTCTGCTGATTGATAATGATAAAGAAGTCATAGTTGGAGAGCCGATCATTGAAAAAGCTTCAGTTACAGCAACTGTTATTTCTCATGTGAAGGGAGATAAGGTAAAAATTTTCAAGAAAAAAAGAAGAAAAGGATATCAGAAATTAAACGGACACAGACAATATCTTTCTCAAATACAAATTGATAATATCTCTGAAAAGGGAGAAAAGAAATCTAGTACAAAAAAAGCTGTAGTAGCTGAAAAAGTTGAGGAAGTGAAAGAAACTGTATCAAAAAAATCTTCAAAAGCAGAATCAAAAAGCGAAGAATAATTAGAATATTTAATTATAAAAACATCAAATAATGGCACATAAAAAAGGAGCCGGTAGTTCAAGGAACGGACGCGAATCAGAAAGTAAACGTTTAGGTGTAAAAATTTTTGGCGGACAAGATGCAAAAGCAGGTAATATACTCGTTCGTCAGAGAGGGACCAAACATCATCCGGGAGAAAATGTTGGTCTAGGTAAAGATCACACATTATTTGCTCTGTGTGATGGAAAAGTTGAATTCCGAAAAAAGAGGGATAACAAATCTTTTGTTTCTGTGAAGCCTGTTCAGGAATAAATATTTGAAATTTATATGGACTATCTCCTGCATAAGCCGTAATTATGGCAAATACAGGAGATTTTTATTTTATTAATATGCTTACAATAAAGACGATAGTTGAAAATAAGGATTATGTAATTAATCGCTTGGCAGTTAAAAATTTTTCATCTGAGAAGATCATTCAGAAAATAATTGATCTGGATCAGAAGAAGAGAAAAATTCAGACAGATTTAGAAAAATTTCAGGCACAGATAAATTCAATTTCAAAAGAAATAGGCCAGTTGTTTAAAGAGGGGAAAAAAGCTGAGGCTGATACATTAAAGGACAAAACAGCTTTTTTAAAGGAGAATATCAGGCAATTGTCAAGTGAATTGAATGATATAGAAAAAGAAATGTTTTCAAATATTGTACAATTGCCCAATATCCCTGATGAATCGGTTCCCAAGGGAAAGGGTGAGCATGATAATGTTGTTGTTAAAGAGTCCGAATTAAAAGTTCTTCCAGATGAGAAATTGATGCCACATTGGGACTTGACAAAAAAGTATGACTTAATTGATTTTGAATTAGGGAATAAAATTACGGGATCGGGTTTCCCTGTTTATAAAGGAAAAGGGGCAAAGATTCAAAGGGCACTTATAAGCTTTTTTCTTGATGAGGCTATAAAGGCTGGATATTATGAAGTGATTCCACCGTTTATTGTTAATGAGGACTCAGGTTTTGGAACAGGACAGTTGCCAGATAAAGAAGGTCAGATGTATCATATTCAAAATGATAATTTGTATCTGATTCCTACTGCGGAAGTTCCTGTTACTAATATTTTCAGAGATGTTGTTCTTAACACGAATCAATTTCCTGTAAAATATACTGCATACACTCCTTGTTTCAGGCGTGAAGCAGGTTCATACGGGAAAGATGTTAGAGGACTTAATCGCTTGCATCAGTTTGATAAGGTTGAAATTGTTAGAATTGAACATCCTTCCAATTCTTACAATGCATTGAATGAAATGGTCGGTTACATTGAGTCTCTTATTCAAAAGCTGGAATTGCCATATAGAATATTAAAATTGTGCGGTGGTGATTTAAGTTTTACTTCAGCTTTAACTTATGATTTTGAAGTTTTTTCAGCAGCACAGAACAAATGGCTTGAAGTCAGTTCGGTTTCAAATTTCGAATCTTTTCAGGCAAACAGATTAAAGCTAAGGTATAAAGATGATATTGACAAGAAAACCCATTTTGCACATACTTTAAATGGTAGCGCACTTGCTCTTCCAAGAATTGTTGCTGCGATTTTAGAAAATAATCAGTTCGAAGGAGGAATTAATATCCCAAAAATATTGACAAGTTATACTGGCTTTGATATAATCAGTTAAAGTTTATTTTTCTCTACAGGAATTTTCCTGATAAATGCAAATTCTTTGAAAGATAAATCCAGAGAATCGGGATTGTTTTTGAGAAATTTATATAATTCTTTGGAATTGTTAAATTTAGACTTTAAATTCTTCCCTGATAGATAAAATATCTTAATTAATCCATTTCCTAAGTTTTCATATTTATAAAAAGTGTACAGCCTTGACTCTTCAATGTTAAGACTTAGCAGATTGAAGATGAATCCGTTATTTAATATGGAAGCATGCATTTTATACAAGTACACAGAGCTAAATTGGTTGTT
>JBDRPR010000450.1:0-14909 GCA_043826845.1 Bacteroidota bacterium | reverse complement strand
AATATTAAAAACAACATTTTATTTAATTATATAACGATTTTATTTAATCTGAATATATTTGAAAGAACTTTAAAAAATTTAAATATTTATTTAACCACTTTATTTACTACTACTTAATCTTTTTATTAAAAAAAATTCTGGTTTGCATTTATTTTTAAAGCTAAATAAGAAATGCCGATATAATACAATATCACCACACAATAAATTAGTGTTAAAAAATTCCTGCCTACTAGCAGACATAGTTGTTCCTTGCTCTCTAATCAAAAACAATAGGCATATAGGAACAGGCACTATTTAGTTGAAAATAATTGTTGAAATAGAATAAATTTGTTTGAAAATGAAAGATATTCTTTTGTATGCATCAATATATCTTTTAATAAAAAAAATAATATGATGAGATTAAATTTTTATAAAACTATATACTATATTTCCTCTGTAATTTACTAATTATTTTATCGGTCAGAGGGAACCTATATAAATTTTCATTAAGTTTGTGTATATTTCAGAATATTTTATATAGGTTTGTAAATAATTTCAAATTTATATTTTAAAAATTGAAGATATGAAATTTTTAATATTTTTATCCAGCATCATACTTTTATTATTTTTTAATAATGTTGTGACTGCTCAATCGTGGTTATGGTCAAACCAAATCTCAGGTATCGAGAATGTAACTACAGAAGCTGTTGGGATTGATTCATTAGATAATGTTTATGTGTTGGTTGAATTATATGGGAGTGTCGATATTTCAGGAAATATTAAAACATCTTATGGTGATAAAGATTTATTATTAGTAAAGTATAATAAAAATGGAGTATATCAATGGGCAAAAGTAGCAGGAAACAATTTAATAGATGATCCAAAGGGTTTATTTGTTGATAAGGCAGGAAATTCCTACCTCACCGGTAGCTTTGAAGGTGACGCAAAATTTGATAATGACTCCGTATCAGCATATAGTAATAAAGATGCATTTATAGCAAAATATTTCACAAATGGAGGGCTGGACTGGGTAATTAATGCAGGTTGGGGAACGAACGTTCAAAAAGGGATTGATCTAACTGTTGATGATAACGGAGATATTTCAGTTATTGGACAATTTCAGGATTTTGTAATCTTTGGCGATTCGGTTGGAGCAGCGAATTGTGACACATTAACTTCAAATGGCAAGAAAAATTATTATTATGCAAAATTTGATAACTCAGGCAAATATATATCATCTTCTGCAAGACATTTTATTTGCACAAACAATAGTGTTGCGTTGACTTCAATTGGTGTTTGTTCAAATAATGAATATTATATTGCAGGGCATATTAAAGATACTGTTTTTTACGGATTAGGTGCTTTACAAGATACAATTGTCAGTAACGGAGGATTTGATATTGCTGTATATAAGATTGATAACTCTGGCAACCTGGGTTGG
This sequence comes from Bacteroidota bacterium, assembly GCA_043826845.1. GTDB lineage: Bacteria > Bacteroidota > Bacteroidia > Bacteroidales > CAYTAU01 > JBDRPR01. Next base: position 13,489 of record JBDRPR010000450.1, on the reverse strand, counting down.
TCAAAAAATTATGGTGACGCAAGTGATGATTATTGCTGGGGAATGTCAATTGATGAAATGGATAATGGGTACATAACAGGATATTATTTGGGTTCGTTACCAATGGATTTATTTAATATTACCAGTATTGATAATTTTGATATTTATACATCAAAATTTGAAAATATAAATGGAGATGTTCAGTGGCTTTTGAGTAAGGGTAGCACAGGAGTTGATTATGGAGAAGGAATAAGTGCTAAAAATAATATGGTACAAATTGCAGGTTCATTTACTGATACTTTATTTTGGAATTCTGATACTCTTGTTAGTTCCTCCTCAACTAATCAGGATGCTTTTTTTGGTGTTTACGATTATTTAGGAAACGAACTAAAAGCTGAAAAAATTGAAACGGCTGTTTTTCAAGCAGAAGATAAATCACAAGACATTGTTATTGACAACTTTAACAATACATATTTAGCTGGTTATTTTAAATCAGACACAATTTTTGTCGGATTAGATACACTAGAAAATGCATTTTCAGGCAAAACTGATATTTTTGTTGCAAAATTTGGATGTACAGAAGTATCATTCACTTATATACTAGATACTGTCTCTTGCTCAGGGGGAAATGATGGAGAAATAATTATACAACCTTCATTTGTGGATAACTTTATCTACTCATGGTCAACATTTGACACCAATGATACAATAACAAATATATCTGAAGGATGGCATTACGTATCTGTAACAAATTACTATGGTTGCTCATATATTGATTCCGTTGAAATGGTTTCAATGCCTCCATTACAGACAACAGTATTTTCTGATAGTCTTACTTTAAAGTGTATTGCAAGTAATAATGGAATTGGAATTGTTACACCCATAAATGGTGTTGGTCCTTTTACATATAGTTGGTCTTCTTCCTTGAGTATTGATTCTATAGCAACAGACCTGACAGTTGGAACACATTATGTTACAGTCACTGATGCTTGCAATTCTGTAGAAGATACAATAAATGTCGGTTATATGCCAACATTATATTTGACAATGAGTTCTCACAGTATTATTGTTTTATGTGCTGCCAGCACAAATGGAGAAGCAACAGTAACTGCCCATGCAGGCGTAGGACTTTTCGATTATCAATGGTCTTCAGGTGTAAATGAAACTTTAGCAACTAATTCCAATTTACCTGTGGGATTATACTATGTTACAGTAACTGATGGTTGTAATGTGCCTACAATTGACTCGGTTCAGGTAAATTATTTTCCAACAATGAATGCCTCAATTATGGAAAGTGAACAGACATCTTGTATTAATTCGACAGATGGATATGCATATATATTTGCAACAAGCGGAGTTCCTCCATATTCATACGAATGGGACAATGGAATTACAACTGCTTCAAACAATACTCTCGATACTGGTATGGCTTATGTTACTGTCACTGATTTCTGTATAACCATAGTAGATTCTGTATTAATAACAAGTAATCCTGCTATGACTCTCAGTATTACCTCACAAACGGATGTGACATGTCCCGGAAATTCAGATGGGACTGCAGCAGTTACTCCAGTAAATGGTGTTCCTCCATTTACATACGAGTGGGATGGTACAACTGATACAGATTCTCTGGTTACAGACTTATCTGCAGGCACGTGGACTGTAACTGTAACCGGAACATGTGGCTCTCAAACTGCTTCTGTGACTATTGGTTCTGTTCCACAATTATCAGCTACAATTAGTTCGCACAGTATTCTTATTCTCTGCGAAACCAGTACAGATGGCGAAGCAACTGTATATCCTGTTGATGGTGTTGCTCCTTATAATTATATATGGACAAATGGTGATACTACATCTACTTCAGTCACATTAACTATTGGAAAACACTATGTTACTATTACTGATGGTTGTGGAAATACTGTTGTTGATTCTGTACAGGTTAACTTTATGGCTCCAATGAATGCAGCAATTACAAATGTTGTAAATGCAACGTGTTCCGGTTACAACGACGGTTCTGCACAGATATTTGCCACAGGTGGAGTTCCTCCTTATTCATATGAGTGGAGCAATGGATCAACCAGTTCTCATAATGACACATTAAGCGCCGGATGGGCCATTGTTACCGTAACTGATTTTTGCATTACCATAATTGATTCAGCGTTGGTAAGCACAAACTCACCACTTGCAATTACAATATCTTCAACTACTGATGTAAGTTGCCCTGGAGATTGTGATGGACAAGCAACCGTTGGAACCTCTAACGGAGCTCCCCCTTATTTCTACCAGTGGAGCGGTTCGTCAAGCACCAATTCATCTGTAAGTGATGTATGTGCAGGCATACAGTATGTAACGGTTTCCGATGGCTGCGGTTCATCTGCACTTCAGTTTTACATCGGTACAAAAACTCCGTTGACAATAAACCTTACACTCGATGAATCTGCAACCTGTACAAACAGCAATAACGGAATAGCAACTGTACATCTGTCTGATGGTTCATCACCTTTCACTTTTGTATGGCAAGGATCAGTCAGTACTGATTCAGTTGCCAACGACCTTTCAGTTGGTGTCCATTACATTACGGTTACTGATGCCTGTGGCGATCATGTTGATTCAGTAACTGTTACTAGCATCACTCCTCTTTCTGTAACTAATGTTACAAGCAATGTGCTTTGTAATGCAGACACTTCAGGCTACATTGTACTGATACCTGCAAACGGAGTTGTACCTTATAGCTATTCATGGTCGCACAGCAATCTTGAAATAGATTCAATAGGAAACGGATTAAGTGCAGGAACTTATTTTTATACAGTTACTGATTTTTGTGGATCTGTTTATAATTCAGTTTCAATAACAGAACCTGGGGCAATGTCTTATTCCTTCATTGTTACTGATCAGACATTTACAGGTACTTTCGATGGAAAAATCGACCTTATAGTCTCAGGAGGTGTTGCTCCATATTCGTTCATATGGTCAAATGACAGAAGCAGCGAGGATATTATTAATCTTTCTGACGGTATTTATACCGTGACCATTTCCGACTTTAATAGTTGTAAAGTGATAGATTCTGCAGCAGTTGTAACTAAATATAAATATATTGAAGTGATGAATGCTTTCACACCCAACGGAGACGGAACCAATGATGAATGGACAATTAAATATATTGATCAATATCCTAACTGTAAGGTAGATGTTTTCAATCAGTGGGGCATGAATGTATTTAGTTCAAATGGATACTCAACTAAGTGGAACGGAAAGAAAGACAACAGTGGTAGTGACTTACCGGCTTCAGCATATTATTATATTATTGATCTTGGAGACGACAGTGATCAATATACCGGATCAGTTACAATTATCAGATAGTATTAAAAATATAAATGAATAATGACTAAAAAATCCATATGATGAAAAAAATTATTTTAGGGTTAATCATTTTAATAGGTGTGACAACATTATATGCACAACAGATTATTCCATATACAATGTATATGGAAGATGCCTATGCAATAAATCCGGCAGCTGCCGGAAGTCTGCCTTATAATCCATTGTCTCTGGCATATAAGAGATTATGGTCAGGGATTGATGATGCCCCTGCACTGCAGATGCTAAACTCACATCTGGCAGCTTCAGAACGTGTTGGAATAGGCGGGAAACTTTTCAGCATGAATTATGGACCATTGTCACAATTCGGAATCGAAGGTACATATGCATATAATTTTCCTGTAGCAAATGGCAAATTAGCTTTGGGTTTATCGGGAATTTTGTATCAATATTATATTGACAAGTCAAAACTTATTCTTGAAAATCCAGACGATGAAGCTGTCATTTTTGGTTCAGAAAAAATAATTGTTCCGGATGCAAAATTCGGGGCATATTACTATGCAAAACAATATTATGTTGGGCTGGCTGTACATCAATTACTAGGAAGAAAAATAACGCTGATGAACAAAGAAAATCTTGAACAAAGGCAGGTTAGACATTATTTTCTTCATGGAGGGTATATATATGATATAAATGGGAACTATTCCATTGAACCATCTGCCTTAATAAGAGTTATAGAAGCAGGTATTTTTCAGTTTGATATAAACGTAAAAGGTATATACAAGCAAATGGTATGGGCTGGATTCTCATATAGATTAAAGGATGCAATTGCTATTATGGCTGGCTTCAGAAAAGACAGGATTGCTTTTGGATATGCTTATGATTACGCAATGTCAGATATCGGAAAATATAATACCGGATCTCATGAATTGATATTTACATTCAAATTTAACCGTTCAAGACCAAAGTTGTAATTCATTTAAAGATAGATTCTAACTAAGGCTGTCATTTTTTGACAGCTTTTTTTTATGCGTTATTTGAAATTCAAACAATATTAGCGAATTAAATATTCATAGACATATTAACCAACTGCCAACAACCTACTGACGATGGAACTCTATCAATCCTTCAATCGGGGATTGTTTAATTTCATGGATGTCAACTGAATATTTTATTGCCAAATTTCTTATATTTTCAGAAAAATGAAAAGCCACGGATCCAGTAAGACTAAGTCGGAATTTTTTATATTCAGGAATTTTAATGATTTGTTTTTCAAAATAAGCAGATAGACATTTATTTATTATTTGTATTATATCCTTGTTTTCTTCATGATTTTTTAGAAATGGTGCAAAACCTGCCAGATACCTGTTGGGGAAAGACTCATTATATACATTTTTAAGCAAAATATCTTTCGACAGATTATATGTGCTCATAAATTCATCAATAATATTACCGGGTAATTCTTTAAAAAATACAGCCCTAATCAACTCTTTTCCTAAATGAGCTCCGCTACCATCATCGCCAAGAATGTAGCCTAAAGCGATTCCTTTATAAACTATTGAATTTCCGTCATAAAGACAATTATTTGCTCCCGTCCCAATAATTCCGGCAATTCCACTCTTGTTTTGAAGTAATCCTCTTGCAGCCCCGAGAATATCAGAATTAACAAATATTCTCGATTCAGGAAAAACTTCTGAAATTGCAAGCTCGATAATCTTGTTTTTCTCATCATTGGCGCACCCTGAACCATAAAAATATATCTGTTTTATAAAATCATCTATTTTCAGCTTTTTTAATTCAGAAACAATTGTCTCATAATCTGTATAAAACGGATTTAAACCATTTGTACAATAAAACTTTATATTGCCTTTCTCTACTAAAGCCCAGTCTGTTTTGCTTGAACCGCTATCTGCAATGAGAATCATATTAAATAAAATTTCAAATAAAAAATCTATAAATACATCTATTTTACTCTCCTAATTCGTAAATCTGCATTATTTCCCCAAATATAGCTAATTTCATTTAAATTGACGAAACTGATAGACCAGATTTATGATAAAAATTTCCACATACTTTAACCTTTCTATTCTTACATACTTTTATATGTTAAAATAGGATCTACATGACTGAGGGAAAGGCCTGATTGCTCAGATGCAGCTCTGCATCCGCCAAGACATTTGTCAAAAATTTCACAACCATTGCAATAATCGGGAATAATTTCAACCCATTGTTTTATATAAGGAGAAGCTAAAATTTTTTCAATCTTTTCACTAAAAATATTTCCGATTATGACAGGAGAATGATTACAAATCCTCATATTCCCGTCAATATCTATTGTTATAGGTTTATTATATATGCTTGACGAACAAGACGTAAACCCTATGTTTTTATAATTCGCAGGATTTAATAGACATAAAGGTGTGCACACATTTGAAGTAAGTCGCAGGTGAAGTTCTTTGGCTATATCATTGGCTGTTTTGTATGCATCGTTCAATTCATCCTTGTTTAATACCAAATGTTCAGGTTGAGATATTCCACTTCCGCCAATATTATATCTGTTTAGCATTATCCTTTTTATACCAAGGTCTGAAATAAATTTTAACGTTTTATCAATATTTTTAAAATTTGATTTTGTTATAACTATTACTGCAACAACATTTCCTCCCAAGTCAACTACATCATTAACTGATTGTACTGCTTTTTTCCATGAGCCCTTTACTCCGGTAAGAAAATCATGTATTCCTTCATCCCATGACAACACAGGGAATTCAAAAAGATCAACACCGAGACTTAACAATGTTTTATAATCATCCTTTGTACCAGCATTTCCATTGGAAATTACCGAAACATTTTTCTTTTTCAATCGCGTAAATAAAACAAGTTCGAAAAATCGTTCGGATATCAATGGTTCGCCTCCTGTGAAAGTTATTTGTTCAACTTCAGCCTGTTTGAACAATTTTTTTAAGGTTTTTCTGGCTTTAATATAAGAATCATTTGTATTGTTTTTTTGATCAGGACGTTTCCAGATATTGTAACAATATTTACAATTCAGATTGCATTTCGTTGTAGTTTCAAAAACGATAAACTGTAATTTAGGCTTGGTCATTTTCTGGTAACTTTTAATCTGTACAATGCCTGATAATTGTCCCCATCAGATCTACCTGCAAAAAGCTTTAAATTGTAATTGCCATCCTGAATAGAATTACTAACAGCAATCTCAAAATCCTCATTACTCTCGTCAAAATCACCATCTTTCGCGTAAATTTGCCCTGATTGATATATTATACTTGAATCAGATATTGAATAAGAAAAATTACTGCCCTGTCTGTTATTAATTCCTCCGGTAACAAAGTTTGTTTTATTTATATACAGCAATAGTGAATCCTGAAATTCAGTGTCAAGCTTCATCGTATTAGGATAATCATCTACAGGATCGTAGCATGTCACACAGGACTGTTGAGTGGTCGCAATTGAAGTTAAACCTATTATTACAGCGCCAATTTTAAATTTATATTTAAGAAATTTTTTATTTTTCGAGAAAAATAATGTAGCTGATACTGCAATAAAAGCTATCGTCAATGCAGAAATCAAACAGAATGATAAAATATTTTCTTTTGTCATAGTTTAAAGATTAATAATAACAAGTATTTATGACTTTAGGTTGGTTTTTAACTTCAAGATCAAAAATATTTTCAGGATTTTTTCGATTTATACCGGAATACAATTGAAGTTTATATTTCCCGGATTGTATATTAAACATATTTATAAAAAACTCCTCCTTTTCGGAGTTAAAAGAACCATCAAGAGCAACAACGCTTCCTTCTGCAATAAGGGAACCAGATATATCATGAATAGTATATGAAAAAACCGTGTCATTTCTATCAGAAATAAAACCAAGCAATCTTGTGTCTTTTTTAAGATCAACAACAAGCTCTCCTGTTGACACAGAAAACTCATTTTTAAAAGCAAAATTATTACCGCTCGAAGTCACGGCAATGTAACAGGTTTTCTGTGAATATGACTGAGTTGTCATAAATGCAGAAAATGAAAGAATTAAAGCTCCCATTTTGATTTTCTTATTTATAAGACTTTTTTTTTTGTTTTTTGAAAAATAAACAACCAGATCAAACAACATAAACCAAATAAATAATATTGAAACTAATGTGGTTTTATAAGTTTTTGAATTTCTCATAAATTTAAAATTAATTCGTTAAATCATCATCAATAAGTTTCGGTGCATAACATAGAATAGTAGAAGTATCTAATGTTATTGAGAGAGAATCCTCAGAATAAACAGAATCATTCTTTGCCACTGCTCCATAGCACATTTTCTCAATTTCCCTATCACCTGATTTACAGCCATAAAGAACAGTAGTCAGAGTAACTAAAACAGCACCTGATTTAAGTTTCCTTGAAATAATTCCGGAATTATTTTTAAAAAGAAAAATGCTACTATTCATTAAAAATAAAATGCTTTTCAGATAATGAATTTCAAGAAACTTCTTTAGTTGCATAAATATTAATTTATTCATAACGTGTCATTTATCATATCATCAATTGGCATATAGCATCTTGAATCAAGATCTTTGTCAGTATTAATTATCACAGTATCCGTAGCAATTTCAATATCTGAAACAGATACACTTTCTAATTTTGTCTTCTTAAACTTTTTAGTCTTAATTATAGTCGATTTCAGTAATCTTAGAGTAAGAGTATCTATTTTTGATTCGCTAGTATCAGAAGATTCAAGTCTGATAGTATCATCAACTTGAGCAGCATAACAGGTTATTGTCTCACTTCCTTTTGGATCACATCCTGAAATAATAGCGGTCATCATCAACATGATAGCCCCTGTTTTAAGTTTTCTCTTTACGAATTTTGCATTATTTGGTAAAAATTTCACTATAAATGAAATGTACAGAAATGCCAATCCAAAGGTTATAAATAAAATAAATGCTATAATAAAAGTCTTATTGAACATAATGAAATCTGGAATTCAGCAATTTTTATGCCACAAGAATTAATCAAAATGCTTATCAAAAATAAAAATACTATATTTGTCTCAAAATAAAAAAGAAATTTAATTGTACAATATTATAAAAACGGTTAATTGTTGTAATGCATTGCTTTAAGGTTTTAATAAATCTTTTGAATGATTATTAAAACCGATATTATGTCGGTTTTTTTGTTTTAAATATGATTAGAGAGAAAATTATCACAGATTTTATTGGAAATACTCCTGTTGTTCAACTTGGATTCCTGAATGATAAACTATATGGGAAGATATTTGTGAAACTTGAGAACAAAAATCCTGGAGGATCTGTTAAAGACAGACTTGCGCTTGCTTTAATTGAAGATGGAGAGAAACGCAATCTGATAAATAAGGACACCACAATTATTGAAGCCAGTAGCGGAAATACAGGAATTGGACTGGCAATGATTTGTGCATCTAAATCTTACAGGTTAATTCTTGTTATGCCTGAAAGCGTAAGCGAGGAAAGAAAACATATTATAGAAGCTTATGGAGCAGAAATAGTGCTTACATCATCTAATGAAGGAATGAATGGTTCTGTAATAAAAAGTACAGAACTGCATTCAACAATTAAAAATTCATATCTGACCTGCCAGTTTGATAATCCAGCTAATCCATTAATGCACAAGAAAACCACAGCTGTTGAGATTTGGAAAGATATGAATAGTAATATTGATATTTTTATATGCGGTACTGGTACCGGAGGAACTATTACAGGTGTCGGAGAATATCTAAAAAGTAAAAATAGAAACATTTCTATAATTGCAATTGAGCCTGAAAATTCACCCGTTTTGTCGGGAGGTAAAGCTGGATTTCATAAAATACAGGGAATCGGTCCAGGTTTTATTCCGTCAATACTGAACACTAGAATTATTGATGAAATTATTAAAGTTAAAGATGATGAAGCAATTGAAACAACCAGAAGATTAGCAAGAGAAGAAGGAATTTTATGCGGAATATCGTCAGGGGCAAATGTTTTTGGGGCATTAAAAATTGCAGAAAAACTTGAGAATAAAAACAAAAATATATTGACTATTATTTGTGATACAGGAGAAAGATATCTCAGCACAAATATTTTCATATAAAAAACAAAAATAAATTATTATGAAAGACTTTAAAAAGACTGTTACTCGATTATCAGATTATGAATCATATAATCATGTTTTTCATCTTCCTGAACATAGCGAACCTATGCCTTCAACAGTTGTACTGAAAGAAATTGTCGAGTTACTTAGAAAAATTCTTTTCCCTGGCTATTTTGGGGACAGTTCTTTGACACCTGATACTATGGAATATTATATTGGTGTTAATCTGGATAAAGTTTACAATCTCCTTAAAGAACAAGTCAGAAGAGGTTTTTGTTTTGACTGCAATTTTATTTCTGACACATGCAATAATTGTGAATATGATTATGATATTATCACACAAAAATTTATAGATCAGTTACCATTTATACGTTACAAATTATCTACAGACGTAGAAGCTGCATATTTCGGAGATCCTGCTGCCAAAGGTTATGGGGAAGTAGTATTTTGTTATCCTGTTATCAAAGCTTTGACTAACTACCGTATTGCTCATGAATTGATTACACTCAATGTTCCGCTGATACCCAGAATAATAACAGAAATGGCGCATTGTGAAACAGGAATTGACATTCATCCGGCTGCTGTTATTGGGGAATATTTCACAATTGATCACGGAACTGGTGTAGTTATCGGAGAGACAACAGTAATCGGAAATAAAGTCAAATTATATCAGGGAGTAACTTTGGGAGCAAAAAGCTTTCCTGTTGATGATAATGGAAAACCAATAAAAGGAATTCCCAGACATCCAATTGTTGAGGACAATGTAATTATTTACGCAGAATCTACAATTTTAGGTAGAGTTACAATTGGAAAAAACTCAATAATTGGAGGAAACACCTGGATTACAGAAGATATCCCTCCTGATTCAAAAATAATGCAGTACCGGGGATAATTTCTCCTGTAAAAAAATTTCAGAGAATAAATTTATTTGTATATTTGAACTTTTGAATTTATTTTTCAAATATTAAATTTTATGTCAGAATACAAGAAAAACAAAGTCAAAGATGAACTCATAGAAGTTGCAAGGCAGGTTTTTGGCAAATATGGTTTTAAGAAAACGAACATGGATGATATTGCATTGGCAGCAAGAAGAGGGAAGACATCGCTATATTACTATTTCAAAAACAAAGAAGAAATTTTTCAGGCTGTAATTAATAAGGAAGCGGAAAATCTAAAAGAAAATATTATCAAAGCAATTGATAATCTGGCATCACCCGAAGAAAAAATCCGGATTTATATAATTGAAAGGATGAGAACACTAAATAATCTGGCCGGATTTTATGATTCAATCCGTAACGAATTGATTGATCATCTTCATTTTATTAATGACGCCAGAAAGCAATTTGACATAGATGAGACCAAGTTGGTAAAATTCATTTTAATGGAAGGGATTTCAAAAAATAATTTTAGTATTGAAAATATTGACCTTACTGCATCAACCATTATAACTATTTTAAAAGGAGTTGAGGTCCAGTTTTTTGTATATTCAAATACTGATGATGTAAATGAAAAATTAAATGAAATTATTAACCTTATAATAAGCGGATTAAAAAGACCCATTTCCAAGCTTTAAATAAAATAATTATGAAACTCACATGGAAGTTAAAAACAATAATATAATAATCAGAAACATGGAAGTTCCCTCGCTTGAGCGGGGCAGGCTATCATCCCATTAAAAAATAATTTTATTATGATGAAAACAACATTTTTTACAATAATTTTTTTAACATCTATCATAACAATTAATGCTATTTATCAGATTGGACATAAAACAATTACGTTTAACGATCCTTCAAGAAGTCGTGATATTCAGACTGAAATCTATTATCCGGCAAATACTGCGGGTGAAAATGTTGCGATAGCATCAGGAATTTTCCCCGTACTTGTCTTTGGTCATGGATTTGTAATGGCATGGGATTCGTACAATAATTTCTGGGAAGAATTTGTGCCACAAGGGTACATAATGGTTTTCCCGCGAACAGAGGGAAATACATCTCCAGTTCACATAGAATTTGGTTTGGATATGTCTTTCCTGATTGATGAAATGCAAAATGAAAATTTAAATACTTCCTCAATTTTTTATGGAGCTGTAAGTCCTGAATGTGCAGTAATTGGCCATTCGATGGGAGGTGGTTGTTCATTTCTTGCAGCAGAAATAAATTCAAATATTACTACAATCGTAAATTTTGCAGCTGCCGAAACAACTCCTTCATCTACAACAGCAGCAGTGAATGTAATCATTCCTGCACTTATGTTTTCCGGATCAGAAGATTGCGTTGCCCCTCCGGCTGATCATCAAATACCAATGTATAATGCACTGAATTCGGCTTGCAAGACTTTGATCAGCATTAATGACGGTGGTCATTGCTACTTTGCAAATTACAATTTCAATTGTACATTAGGGGAATCCTTTTGCCTGCCAGTTGTTCCGTTAAGCAGAGCAGAACAACAACAAACCACTTTTGATTTTCTACATCTTTGGCTTGACTATCAGCTAAAAGGTAATCTGAATGCATTTACAATTTTCAACGATTCGCTTAACAGTTCATCAAGAATAACCTATGTTCAGGATTGCAGTACAACAATCCAATCAGTTTCAGATTATATAAATATCAGAATTTTCCCAAACCCTGTGAGTGACATACTGAAGATAGAATCCTCACAAAAAATTACTAAAATTGAAATAATTAATTCTCTTGGAACAAGTGAAATATTGCAATCACAAAATGAATATTTTAACATATCAGATTTTAATAAAGGAATTTATTTTATAAAAATTTACACAATAAATTCAATTTATGTCCGCCATATCTTAAAAATTTAAAATGTAGCTGAAATAATTAATGCGTTAAATATCTAGAAATATCCTGTTATTCAGGATGTTTTTTTATCTTTACTGAAAATCATTTTTATGGATACCAAGAGAGACAAAGCAATTAAAGACATAATCAGACCTGATGAAATTGAGGATATAATTAAAAGATCAAAAGTATGTCATATTGGAATGACAGATGGAAAAATTCCTTATGTTCTAGGATTCAATTTCGGATACAAAAATAAAACTGTTTATATACATTGTTCTAAAATTGGCAAGAAGATAGATATCTTAAAAAAGAACAGCAATGTATGTGTATGTTTTGATCTGGATCATGAACTTTTTGCACGACACGAAAACGTAGCATGCTCATGGAGATTACGATACAAAAGCGTTTTGGCTTATGGTAAAGCAGAATTTGTTGAAGATTACGATGAAAAAGTAAAAGGGCTTGAAATTTTTATGAAAAATTATTCTGACAAAAAATTTGATTACAATAAACCATCTGTAGATAATATTTGTATTATTAAAATCCCTTTGGAGAATATGACCGGGAGAAAATTTGAATACTTATAAAATTAATCATATTCCAATTTATTCGAAGGTTTTTTAAAATCAACCAATTCTGGTATAGTTCTTATTGTATAATTCCAAATATTTATTCAGATAATCAAGAACTTCGTTCTCATTACTTACTTTAAAAATTATATCATCTTTAAATGGAACTCGCTTCCTGCTATCAATTTTAGTGCCCGCCAGTTTTCCACTCCATCCTTCAATATCATAGGCAATTATCATTTTTTTCAAAAGCCATGCAATCGCAATTTCAGATAAAGTTCCAGCTTTTCCACCAATCACGACAACTGCATCAGCATTGACAACAAGAAAATTCCTCATAATATCCAAACCTGTTGGAAATACTACTTCAAGATAAGAATTTGCTTTTTTTGACGAAAATCCAGGTAAAATCCCGATGACCATTCCTTCTCTATATTTTTTTGACATTCTGGCACCTATTGTAACTGCTTCCATAACCCCTCCTCTTCCTCCGTGCTGAATTCTAAAATTGTTATCAACAAGCATTTTCCCTAACGCAATAGCTGATTTATATTTCATGCTTTTTTTTGATATAACTGATTCTCCGATTACTGCAATAGTTTTTCTATCCATATATAATTTGTTTTTATGTATTTATAAATTCATATTCACAAAAAAGTATCTTTGCAATATATCAAAATTTTAATTTATATTTTTTTTTGA
>JBDRPR010000449.1:0-4659 GCA_043826845.1 Bacteroidota bacterium | reverse complement strand
TGGAAAAAAGTAACACTGAAAGGTCATATTAATAAATAATAGAAAAAAATAATACATGGGTAGATCACAGGAATCATTCAACAAAAAAGAAGTTCGAAACAGAAAAGAAAAAACCAGAAAAGAAAAAGAGAAGAAAAGGCTGGCAAGGAAAGACAATGAAAAAGGAAGCAGCCTGGACGATATGATGGCATATGTTGACGAAAATGGAATGATAACTTCCACCCCACCCCCTATTACAACTAAAACAGACACCAAATTAGAAGACATAATAATTAGCGTGCCCAAACAGGATCCTTCTCTAAAGCCGGATTCTATAAGAAAAGGAATAGTAACCTATTTTAATGAATCGAAAGGTTATGGTTTTATTAAAGATTCTGAAACACAGGAAAGCGTTTTTGTTCACGTAAACAATTTACTTGAAGCAATAAACGAAGGCAATGTAGTTAGTTTTGAAGTCGCAAAAGGACAAAAAGGGCCCACAGCAATTCAGGTAAAACTTTATAAATAGTGTCTTTCCATAATGTTCTGTTGTTTTTGATTTGAGAACAAAAGGAATGTTGATTTTTGAAGTGTTTAAAAATCTAAAATACCTGCCTACCAGAACAATCAGGATTGATCCGTGTTTTCTGTCCTTCTTTGTTAGCAAGAAGTGAATATTCAATTGGTTTTGATATCAAACAATTGAGCTGACAATTAACCTTATTAGCCTCAAAAAATAAATTGACTCATTACAAGTAGCTAAAAAATGTTAATTTTATTATTGATTTGGATTAAAATCAGTAACATTTAGTGATAGAATTCGTTTTATGCTTATCTTTAAAACCTAAAAAAATAACGAATGAAGAGTTTTGCAACGTTTGCGATTGTTTCTTTATTATGCTTTTATACTGGGAGTTATTCGCAAAAAATATGGACTCTTGAAGAATGTATTAATTATGCTTTGGAGAACAATATTCAAATTAAACAACAAAAATTAAATTACGACTATTCAAGAAATTCATATACCCAATCAAAAGCTAACGTGTTGCCGAATCTGAATGGGAGTATCGGGGAAAACCTGAATTGGGGAAGATACATTGATCCATATACAAACGAATTTACTGACAACAATAACAATTCCATGAATTTGGGTCTTTCTTCAACAGTTGTTTTGTTTAATGGTTTTCAAAATATTAATACAATCAAGCAAAATGAATATAAATTATTGGCAAGTATTGAAGATATTGAGAAAATGAAAAATGATATTTCTATGAATATTGCTGCAGCCTATTTGCAGATATTATATTATAAAGACATGTTGTTAGTTGCACAAAATCAGGTCGAAACAACTAATTTTCAGATAGAACGCACCATAAAAATGGTTGAAGCAAAAAGCCTTCCTGAAGGCAGTTTACTGGAAATCCAGGCACAGGTTGCAGGTGAAGAATTACAGGTTATTACAAACCAAAATCAGTTGGATATTGCCTATCTTACTTTGACACAGTTATTGGATCTTGATACAGTTGCAGGTTTTGAAATCCTTATTCCTGAATTTCCTGATCTGAATGTGCAAACAATAAATTTTAGCATTGAAGATATTTACAAAGAATCATTAGAAAAAATGCCACAAATCAGAAGTGCCGAATATAATCTGAAAAGTGCAGAAAAAGGACTTTCAATCGCAAAAGGAGGTCGAAGTCCACGATTAAGTACTACACTTTCATGGGGAACCGGCTATTCAAGTGCTTATGAAAATTATTTTATTACTGACAGTTCTATGGTTATTACAACATCGGGATTTACTCAAATCGGTACAGAAACTTATAATGTATATTCCTATTATCCCCAAATTACGTATGGATCTGAAAAACGTGAATTTGGTGAACAATTGAAAAACAACAGAAGTACTTCTCTTGGATTTAATCTTTCTATTCCGATTTTTAATGGATTGCAGACTCATACATCAATCAGCAATGCAAAAATAAGTCTTTTGAATTCCCAATATACTTTGCAGCTTCAGAAAGACCAATTGTATAAAGATATTCAACAAAAATATACTGATGTTCTGGCTGCTCTGAAAAAGTATTATTCAACAAAAAAAGCACTTGAATCACTACAGACTTCTTTTGCATATACTAAAGACAAATATGAGGTTGGGATGGTAAATTTTGTTGATTTCAATATTGCCAAGAATAATCTTGCAAAAACAAGTTCTGATTTGCTACAGGCAAAATATGACTATATATTTAAAACTAAAATTCTTGATTTTTACAGAGGAATCCCGATAAAATTATAGAATTCAATAATCGAAAAATGAAAAAGAATAAAGGACTTAAAATATTAATAATAATTGTTGTCATCCTTCTTATCTTTTCTGTTGCCGGAAAAAAAGCCGGATGGTTTGGAAAAGATTTTAAGCAGACTGTATCTACAGACACTGTTTCCGTGAGGACCATTACAGAATTGATATCTGCAAACGGAAAAATTCAACCTGTTACAGAAGTGAAAATAAGTCCTGATGTTTCAGGTGAAATTGTTGAATTATATGTTGAAGAAGGTGATGAAGTTAAAAAAGGAGATTTGCTGTTAAAAATTAAACCTGATACTTATTTATCAAATCTAGAGCGAATGGAAGCAAGTCTAAATTCATCGAAAGCAAATCTTGCTCAATCACAGGCTCAATTGATTGACAAGGAGAATAACCACAAAAGAATGAAACAATTATGGGAGAAAAAGGCTATTTCTGATTCAGAATATGAAACAGCTCTTGCCGGTTACGAAGTTGCAAAAGCCAATTATGAAGCTGCCAAATATACAATTGAAAGTAGTGAAGCATCATTAAAAGAAGCAAAAGAAAACTTATCTAAAACCAGCATATTTGCACCTATGGATGGAACAGTTTCAAAACTGAATATTGAAAAAGGTGAACGTGTTGTAGGTACAATACAAATGGCAGGAACTGAGTTATTAAGAATTGCAAACTTGAACTTAATGGAAGTAAAAGTAGATGTAAATGAAAATGATATAATTCATGTAACAAAAGGAGATACAGCAATAATTGAAATTGATGCATATCTTGGAGAAACATTTAAGGGAATTGTTACTGAAATAGCAAATTCTGCAACAACTACAGGTCTCACAACAGATCAGGTCACCCAATTTGATGTAAAAATCAGAATTTTACCTGCATCATATCAGCATTTGATAAAAAATGCAAATAAAATTACATATCCATTCAGATCAGGAATGTCTGCAACTGTAGATATACAGACTAAAACGGTTACTAATATACTAACTATTCCAATTCAATCTGTTACAACCAGAAAAGATACATTAAAGAGAGAAGGCGATACTGAAGATAAAATAAAGGAACTAGTCTTTGTTTATAAAGAGGGAAAAGCTACCGAACGTGAAGTTAAAACGGGTATTCAGGACAATGAATACATAGAAATAACTGAAGGGCTTAAAATTGGGGAAGAAGTTATATCAGCTCCATATAGTGCAATTTCTAAAAAGCTAAATGATGGCATGTCGGTTGTAAGAGTCAAAAAGGAAGATCTATTTTCAGAAAACGAATAGTATGGCTGTTATCCTGGGCATTGAAACTTCTACTGATATATGTTCTGTTGCAATCAGCATTAATGAGACAGATATCAGATTTATTGAACAAAGTAATCATAATGTACATGCGGAAAAATTAACTGTTTTTATTGAAAAACTTTTAATTGAGAATAAAATTACACCTGATAAAGTTGATGCCGTTGCTGTAAGCATAGGTCCCGGATCTTTCACTGGACTAAGAATCGGAGTATCAACAGCTAAGGGTATATGTTATGCTGCAGGTATTCCTATAATTGCTGTCAATTCACTGGAAATTATTGCAAAGGCTTTTCTGGAAAATAATTTAGACCTATTAAATGACAATACTTTAATTTGCCCTATGATTGATGCCAGAAGAATGGAAGTTTACTATTCTATATTTGATCGGAATTTAAAAACAATTGAGGCCACATCTTCAATTATTATTGATAATAACAACTTTCATAAATATTTGACTGACTATGAAATAGTTTTCACAGGGAATGGATCTGAAAAAGCAAAAGGAGTTATTAATCATATAAACGCAAAATTTCAAAACCGATATTCATCTGCTAAATATCTTGTTCAACTAGCATTGAAAAAATATGAAAACAAAAATTTTGAAGATTTAGCATATTTTGAACCTTTTTATTTAAAGGAATTTATAGCAATACCTCCAAAAAATAAAATTATCACTATATAAAACATAAAACTTATCACAATTTAATCTATTTTTGTGTTAATCATATAAGAATTTATTGATGGCTACAACAGCAGATTTTAGGAACGGACTATGTTTAGAATACAATGGGAAATTGTACACTATTGTACAGTTTCAGCATGTTAAACCTGGTAAAGGAGGCGCATTCGTAAGAACAAAATTGAAAAATCTTGAAACCGGAAAAGTTATTGAAAATACTTTTAACGCAGGTGTGAAAATAAATACTGTCAGGGTTGAGCGTAGACCTTATCAGTATCTGTATAAGGATGATATGGGCTTTATTTTTATGCACACAGAGACATTTGAACAGATTACTATAAATAAAGACCTTATTGAAAATCCTTTATTACTAAAAGAGGGATTAGAAGTTGAAGTACTAT
>JBDRPR010000448.1:0-4791 GCA_043826845.1 Bacteroidota bacterium | reverse complement strand
AAAAAGTTACTAATGTATATTAAAGATAGGCAGAATAACAGTAATTTCGATGAGTGTAACCATTTTTCTATATATACATATAGTTTGTAAAGAGGTGTGGATGGTTCAGAGTCTATAACTCTGTTTGTTTTCAAAATAATAGAACCACGATTAATAAAATCTGATATTGTCGTTAAAAATGACAAAACAAAAATCCATAGTTGCAAACGAGTGGTATATGGGTTCTTAATGAGGAAATATCTTTATAATCCAATTGCTTCACTCACCATTTCAGCAATATCGATAGTTCGCTTTGAATCTTCCAGATTTTTGTATTTAATACCGTCTGTCATCATTACTATGCAATAAGGACAAGCAGTAATGATGATATCTGCACCCGTATCAATAAAATCCTCAGTTCGTTCTATGAAAATCTCTTTGTCACCCTTTTCCGCTTCTTTAAACATCTGACCGCCTCCGGCACCACAACACAGGGCAAAACTTTTATTGCGCTTCATTTCAACTCTTTTGCAAGAAATTGAGTCTATAACAAAACGAGGCGCATTGTATTCCTTATTTGCTCTGCCAAGATAACAGGGATCGTGAAAAGTAACAACTTTATCATTAAATACAGAACCTTTTAATTTTAATGCTCCTGATTTAATTTGTTCCTTAAGAAATTGTGTATGATGAATAACTTCAAAATTCCCACCAAGGTCAGGGTACTCATTTTTAAATGTATTATAAACATGGGGATCGCAAGTAATAATTTTTTTTACTTCATAATTCTTAAGCAATTCAATATTCATCAATGCCTGCATCTGAAACAGCATCTCATTTCCAGCTCTTCTTGCCACATCTCCGCTTGAAGATTCTTCCGTTCCCAAAACTGCATAATCAATTTTTAAATAGGTAAGAATCTTTGCAAATGCCCGTGAAACTTTTTTATAGCGATCATCAATTGCGCCTGCACTTCCGACCCACCATAAATACTCAGGTTTTTTTCCCTGAGCAAATAAATCAGCCATAAGAGGAACGGAAATTTTTATTTTATTTATCTGATCAGTCATAATATTTTATTTTTCAATTATATTCATTTCCAGATTTTCTGCCCACAACATACGGTCTTGCTGAGAAAATTGCCATGGGGCACCATTATTTTCAATATTAGAAAAAATAGAATTAATCTCAGCTGGTGCAGCAGATTCTTCCATTACAAGATATCTTCTTATATCTACAATCAATTTTGGATGATCAATATTTATCGGGCATTCCTGTGCGCATGCATTACATGTTGTGCAAGCCCATACTTCTTCTACACTTATATAATCTCTTATATATGATTTGTTATCCTGAAAATCTTTGTTCTTTAACAAACAATATCCTTTTTCTTTCATTCTGGCCCGCAAATCAATTAATATCTTTCTGGGAGATAATACCTTCCCTGTAATGTTTGCCGGACAAACTTGTGTGCATCTTCCACACTGGGTACATGAAAGTGAATCAAGATAGTTTTTCCAAGAGACATCTTCGGCATCTTTGACTCCGAAACGCGAAATCTCAGTTTCTGATTCAGCAGGTGTAGCAAATGCAGTGTTTGGATCCATCATTAATTTTACTTCTCTTGTAATGCTTTCCATTATAGTCAGTTTTCCCAGAGGTTCAAGACGGCTGAGAAAAACATTGGGTACCGACATAAAAACATGGAAATGTTTTGAGTATGGTAAGATATTTGCAAAAATAAAGATAAGAACTATGTGAAGCCACCAATGAAATTCATACAATAGAAAATCTTCTTCTCCGGCACCAATAAAACCAGCAATATATTGACTTACAGGATATACACCTGTATAATTCCCATTACTTGATGATATATAGAATGTATTCATCCCCAATAGTGAAATCATAAGAAGTAATATTATTGTAAGTGCAAGATTAGCATCCTGATGAGATTTTTTCTTCATTTCAATACCATGAAACCTTTTGACATCCATAAACAACCTGCGAAAAAGAAATACTACAATGGCAACAGCAATTATTGCTGCAAAAATATCTCCTGAGGCAATTATTATATCGTAAACAATACCTAAACATGATAAGACCTTTTCTGTTCCTGTAATTCCATCTATTACCATTTCCAAACTGCCAATGATAATAACGCAGAATCCCCAGAAAACCATGGCATGCAAAAAACCAAGAACAGGCTTTCTGAATATTTTTGTTTGAAAAAATGCGACATCTATCATTACCTGGAATCTTTTCCCATAATTTCTGACTTTAAAGGCTGGTTTTGTAAGTTTGAAAAGTCTGTAAATTCGATATGCAGTATAAAAAAATATTGCAAATGTCAGAGCAAGAGTAATAATAAAAATAATTTGTTTTATCATTCCTTAGAATTTAGATATTAATTATAGTGCAATAATATAAATTTTTTCACTTAAATTAGTAGTAACTGCAATATGTTTTTCAATACATTATGGATTAATGTATTAAATACCTGTAAGATATGTATGTGGTTATTTAGAAATTATTTGGAAAATAATTTGAAAATCGAACAGCATTAGTTACTTTTGAGAAAAATGATAAATTGAATTTTTATGATTAAGAAAAACATTCTGACTATTAATCCTGGGTCAACATCAACAAAAATTGCTGTTTTCAGGGGCAATGATCTGGAATTTCTGAAAAACATTAAACATCCTGCAGAAGAGCTGGATAAGTTTAAGAAAATTGTTGATCAATATAGTTTCAGAAAGAATATTATTTTGCATGAACTGGAAGCTGCTTCCTTCGATTTAAAATCAATTGATGCTGTTGTTGCAAGAGGTGGATTGGTTAAACCAATTCCATCAGGTATATATATTGTAAATGAAAAATTGAAGGAAGACTTGAGGAAAGGCGTTCAGGGGCAACATGCAAGTAATCTCGGAGGATTGATTGCAGACGAAATAGCTCAGTCTTTACCACACGCTAAAGCTTATATAACTGATCCTGTAGTTGTTGATGAACTTCAGGATTTAGCCAGAATTACCGGTCATCCTAAATTCAAAAAGAACTCGATTTTTCATGCACTGAACCAAAAAGCTATTGCAAGAACTCATGCTCAATCCATTGGAAAAACGTATGAAGAAATGGATTTAATAGTGGTTCATTTAGGTGGCGGAATATCTGTAGGTGCACACAAAAAGGGTAAAGTCATTGATGTAAATCAGGCACTTGATGGTGATGGTCCATTTTCTCCTGAAAGATCAGGAAGTTTACCTGTTGGACAATTGGTAAGCATTTGTTTCAGTGGTAAATATACAGAGGAAGAAATCCGAAAAATGATTGTAGGAAAAGGTGGATTTGTTGCATATCTGGGTTCAAACAACGCTTATGAGATTGACCAAAAAGCTCTTGCAGGTGATGAAGAGTCATTGCTTTACATGAGGGCAATGGCTTATCAGGTTAGTAAGGAAATCGGCAGTATGGCAACTGTTTTGCACGGTCATGTTGATGCAATAATACTCACAGGAGGAATAGCTTACAGTAAATCATTTGTACAAATGATTAAGGAAATGGTGTCATTTATTGCTCCGGTTGGCGTTTATCCAGGGGAAGATGAGATGAAAGCACTGGCATTGAACGGACTGAGGGTTCTTTCAGGCGAACTTGAACCACTCGAATATAAATAATACCGATTGGCTATCAAGTAGCTTAAATACTTCACTTCGTTTGTATTATTACTGATAGTCTTTCGGCACTAACTAAAATAAGCTATCAATTTAATTATTTTGATAATGGTTTCGTTAAAATTATATTATATTTTAATATAACCTGCTATTTCATTGATTTTGATGCTTTCTCACGAATTAATAGCTTGTTGAGATTTATGCCACAATTAAGCTGAATAAGAAAATATTTATCAGGATTAAACAATAATTGGTCATCAGTAAAATAATCTATATTTATTGCATCTGTAATTCCGAACTCAGTGTTAAATGCAATATAGTAAAAATCCTTTTTATATGTCATAGATGCCGTTATTCCATAATCAAATCTATTGTACATATCCATATTGCTGACAGATGTTATTTCCGGTCCAAAATAGCCTGAGAATAATCCTTTTATAACTAAAGGCAATAAAGGAATTTCATTGATCAGGTTTATTGCATCCAATGCGGGAATGTACTGTTTCATATTTTCTTTTGTAAAGGCATTGACCATATAGGCTATATAAAATCCGGCTGAAATGTCAAAGTTCCGGTGTGGTGAATACACAAAGTTTATCGGCAGTTCAAAATAATCAAAAGAGCCTGAATAGTCTTTATTGGTAGTAACATCCAGATTGATAAACTCTGATAATGAATGCAATAATGCTGTATCAATTTCTATTTCATCAGTCAGGTTATAATTGTCCAATTCATCAAAAAAAGTAGAATCCAGAGTTGATTTTTTTTGGGTATGAAAGAATAATTGTTTTTTAGTATAGCAAATTTTTGACCTGATAGAAAACTTATCAGAAAGTGTGTACTCAAAATAAAAACCCCCGTTAAACCCAGGTTTGAAAGTATTACCGTAAAAATCATTGCTTTCTGCTCTGGAGAAGGTCAATCCTATATCAGGACCAAAACCTGTTTTCTGCGAAAATAGAAATGCAGAAAATGATACAAATAACAGTATGAAAATTATTTTAAGCATAAATCCTGAAATATTAGAAATTTATATCAAAATAAGTGAAAATGTTTTTTTCCGGCAAAAAAAAAGGATGTTTTCACATCCCTGGATTGTTATTAAAACTGTAAAATTGTTTTTTTAATAATACTTACACAA
>JBDRPR010000447.1:0-2114 GCA_043826845.1 Bacteroidota bacterium | reverse complement strand
CAACATAAGTGCCAGGAGTAATAAATGTAAAACTTCCGGGACTGTTGTTTGTGATAGAAACGCCAATTTTAAATCGTTCGAGACCATATAGATCAGTAATACTTCTTGCCCAAAAGTTTAATGAAGAACTTGTGCCTAATTGCAGTTGGTTTGAAATCAGCCAGTCATTATTAGGTCCGGTTCCGCCTCCTGATGGAAGTATAGCTCCAAAACATGCTCCGTATCTTGAACCTCCATGTGCTTCATTCCCTGTCCATGCAGGTGTGGTAGTGGATGCATTAAAAGCGATAAAAGCCATAGCTGTACCTTCATTTGGAAAATCAACTGCAGAACTGCTGAAAGTAGGAGAGGCATCTACGTCATTAACTGTCCATGGAGTAAAAGTTGTGGAAAAATCGCTACATGCTTCAAAATCCATTGAAAAACCAGTTCCTGGTTGTGTAACTGTAATGTATCCGGTTTTTGTTTCAGTATCAGGTGTACCTCCGTTATTCACAGTAAGAGAAACATTATATATTCCAACAGTATTATATACTATAGTGGGATTTTGTGCAGTGGAAGAGGTTGGGTTTCCTCCGGGAAATGACCATGACCAGGTGGTTGGTGATCCGGTTGACAGGTCAGTAAAAACAACTGAACCTCCAGGAGCAACTGTTGTAGGATTTCCGGAAAAATTAGCATTTAATGTTGTTGAACAAGGATAATAAATACCGGCACAAGTTGTAACCCCTGTACTTGTTGGATCAAGCCAAGGTTTTAACTGAGATGCAGATGTAGTTCCATTAGATTCCCAATGGTAAGAAAATTTTCCATAAATATCCGGATTATTTACAGCAGTGCAATAAGAAGAACCACCTGTTAATGTTCCAACAACCAGACCTGTGTTGTTAAATATCGGAGATCCTGAAGAACCTCCTTCGGTAACGCCATGATTTGTGACGGTTGCTGCCCAAATAACCTGCCAATGCGTATTGTAGTAATTTGTAAGAGTACTGGTATAAGTAGAAATCTTTTTAATATCTCCTGCCGGATGATGAATACTAACACCGCTGGCACTTGCGGTAGTGGATTTTGACCACCCATTTAAGTAAGGTACATATGTTCCAAAATTTGAATTGTTTAATTGCAGTAATAACATATCTGATTTTGAACCTGGAGTATTTGCAGCTTCTGCTTTTTTGGTGGCACCTGTAATTGCAACCTGATAATAACCGGTTGTTGCAGTACAGCTTGTGCCTTCATAGCCAAAATAAAATACCCATTGATTAAAATCTGATGCAGATGCACCTTCACCACAATGGTATGCAGAAAGGAAGTATGGAGTACAATTCTGACTTGTGTTATTAACCAAAGAACCGGTGCAAATATAATTACTACCTCCAATCAATATGGAAATAACGGCAACGCCTTTCTTCTCGTCTTGCCAGTTGGCTCCTTCGGGACAAGCGATATTAACTTCACAGAATTCTGAGGGTTTTTGCTCTGCAGAAACGAATGAACCAGGACGGTAAGCATAACTAATCCCATGAATATTTAGTTTTAACTCTCCGATTACTTTTACCGGCTCATAATATTCGAGGGTCACTTCATCCCCTTTAATCAGTTCATTGGCAAATTCTTCACCTTTTATATTGGTAGTATTAGTATAAGCTCCTATAATTTGCTTTTTATCTTTATTATACAGAAATAATTTACTGCCATCAGGAATTTGAAAATCTTGGTAATAAACACCTAATGCTAAAGCACCATCTGATTTAATTTTCAGTCTCCAGATTTTTCCACCATCAGGTAGTTCAGTCCAGGTACCGGAATTATCAGGATTCAGATCTGTGTTAATCATTACACCATATCTGAAAAGATCTTTTTCTTTCATAGATGTTTCATCCTCTTGTATTAAGGCATTAACGTCCGGAGAAATCAATGTAATTATATCTATTTCTTCATTGAGATTTTGTTGAAGAAAACTTGGCGGAATTCCACCCTGACCGACTTGAGCAAATGTGTTGGAATAAAAAAACATTCCTGACAACAATAATAGTAAGTAAATTTTTTTCATAGGGGTTAAAATTAAATGATTAAATAATTATTCTTTGTTATATTATTTTACAAATATA
>JBDRPR010000446.1:0-10461 GCA_043826845.1 Bacteroidota bacterium | reverse complement strand
CATGAGCTGAAAGCGAATAACCGTTATTTGTTCTTGACTTTTTTGTTTCCTTTTTTGTCAAGTAAAAAGGAAAAGCCTGCCCGGCTTGAGGGCAAAAGAATAATATTTGCAATTCCATAATTTATTGCGTATCTCTTAGGTCGAACTCACGTTAATTAACACTACAAATCGTCAATAATTTTTGGTTTGGTTATATAAGACAGTTCTAGTATATGGTTTATACAGCAGCTGAAATTAAATCTTGTAAATTTATTTTCCTGATATTTATAAAATGATTATTCTTGTATTTAAATCTTTTAACAGTTATGAGAAAGATATTTTACAAGTCGCTGGTATTAATTATTCTGATTTTCAGTTCCGGTATTATAAATTCACAGATTTTTTATGCAGGTCGCAGTTGTATTCAATTGGGTTACTGCTTTACAAATTCTTTGAACGACCTGAAAACAATTAGTTTTAGAGACGGATTTGAATTTTCAGGGAGTTATGAATATGCAGCATCTGATAATTTTGGAATAGGATTTAACTCTCATTACGCTCGTTATACTGATGGGAATTATTATTATTTTTATAATGCAGACCGGATTTCATTTCTTTTAAGTGGTAATTTTCACATTGGAGATACATATATCATTGATCCATATGCAAAATTTGGAATTGGCTCATCTATGACATTGATGGATTATTATTATTATAATAATTATGGTACTGATTCTAATACTCGTTTTGGATTTATTTATGAGGTTTCAGGAGGTGCAAAACTTATGCTGACAGAAAATATCGGATTTTATGCGGAGGCAGGGTTACGAAATATTCCCGGGAAAAAATTCAACTTAAATTTACAGGCTGGTCTTGCTTTTGCATTTTAATGATTATTTAAGTTTTAAAAATCTCTCCATTGCTTTTACAAATTCTTCTTTTTTTCTCCGTGATATCATAACCTGTGATCCATCAATCATTTCTGCATAACCACCGTCGTGTTTATTATGTTTAACTACATGATTAAGATTTATAAGGAATGATTTATGAGTGCGGAAAAAATCATTATCCAGCAGAAGATCTTCATATTCTACAAGGCTTTTTGAAACCATAATTCTGCGCTGATTTGTTTGAAAAATCATTGAATAACTTCTATCAGCTTCAATTCTTATTATATCATTTATATTAAGATAAACGGTTCCTTCACTTGATGGAATGGCCAGTTTTGTGGGTTTCTGTGAATTGAAATTTTCGAGAAGTACTTTATACCTGTCATCTACTGTGTTTCCATTTCTCCTGTTCTCTATCACTTTATTAACAGCAGTAATAAATTCATAAATATCAATTGGTTTTAAAATATAATCAACAGCACTGAATTTAATAGCTTTAATAGCATACTGATTATATGCAGTCACAAATATCACATCGAATTTTCTTTCCGGAATTTTTTCCAGCATATCAAATCCTGAACCTCTGGGCATTTCAATATCAAGAAAAACGATGTCGGGATTTGTTTCTTCAATAAGCTTAATCCCTTCATCAGCTGAACTCGCATTTCCAACAATTGTGAGATTTTTGCAATATTCTTTTACAATATACTCAATTGATTTTATTGCTTTTAGTTCGTCGTCGATGATGATTGCATTCATGGCTTTAAGTTTTAAATTATTAATCAAATACCGGTATTTTGATTTCAATTCGTGTTCCTATAGGTTTGTTTTCCTTGTCTTTTAAATCGATCACATTTAAAAATAGCTGATGACCTTTCATTGAACTAATCAGTTCCAGTCTTGTTTTAGTGATTTCCTTCCCCATTGGCTTGTGTTTTTGCCCACTCATTTGCCTTATTTCCATTGCCTTATTTCTACCTACTCCATTATCTTCAATTATACAATTAATGAATTCTCCTTCCGATTTCATCATAATATTCAAAATTCCCTTATTATCTTCTCTGTTTCTTAATCCATGAATTATTGCATTTTCCACATAAGGTTGAATTATCATTGCCGGAATTTTACAATCCCAAATAATATCCTCATCATCTTCAATTTCTATTGAATATTGAAATGAATTATCAAAACGTAATTGTTCCAGTTCGATATATAATTTTAATGTTTCCAGATCATCTTTAACCGGAATTGTTGAGTATTGAGAATTATTGAGTACAAGTCTCATTAATTTACTAAACATTGTAAGATACTTATTGGAGGCAAGTTTGTCATTTTTTAAAATGAAAAATTGAATCGAATTTAAGGTATTAAAAATAAAATGTGGATTCATTTGAAGCCTTAAAGCTTTTCTTTCAAGATCAAGCAGCTGTTTTTGGTATTCCTGCTTTTTTCTGATTCTTTTTAGTTCTATATATATAATATACCATATTATCAGACCAATAAA
Organism: Bacteroidota bacterium; assembly: GCA_043826845.1. Classification (GTDB taxonomy): domain Bacteria; phylum Bacteroidota; class Bacteroidia; order Bacteroidales; family CAYTAU01; genus JBDRPR01. The sequence goes on along the minus strand of JBDRPR010000446.1, from coordinate 8,088 downwards.
AAATCCAAATGGAATCAGGAAATAAAAAGTTTGCCACCAGGGAGGTTCCACAATTATTATCAAGCTTGTTCCTGTTTCATTCCATATCCCGGAACTGTTGGATCCCTTTACAGTGAAAACATATCTTCCCGGCTGAATATTGGTGTATTCTGCAAACCTGTGATTTGCATCACAGAAGACCCAATCTTTATCAATGCCTGACATTTTATATGCATATTTGTTCTTTTGGGGAGAAATAAAATCCAATGAAGAAAATTCAAAAGAGAAAAAATTATCCTTGTGCGAAAGCCAAATCGTATCATTGTGTCTTAAAGATCGTTGAAGACTCTTGTTGAAAATATTAAAATCAGTAATTACAATATTTGGTAAAAATTCATTTTGCAATATTTCATCAGGAAAAAATGTATTAAATCCTGTCATACCTCCAAAAAACATTTCTCCACTCTTACTTTGAAAAGCTGATCCCAGATTGAATTCATTGCTTTGAACACCGTCGAGAACATCATAGTTATAAAAGATTTCACGTATCTTATCAAATTTGAATATTCCACCATTAGTGCTCATCCACAAATTATTATGATCGTCTTCAAATATTGCATATACTACTTTATTGGTCAGCCCTTCTTTTTCGACATAATATTTATATGAATTATTCTTTGGATCGAACCTGTTTAATCCACCTCCGACTGTGCCAATCCAGTAAATATTCTCCTTATCCTGATAAATTGTAAATATTTTATTGCTATTCAGCCCTTTTGAGTCACTTTGCATATCAGGTTCAACCGAAAAAGAGTTTTTGCTGTAATTATATCGATTTAATCCATAATTAGTACAAATCCACAAATTATTGATATTATCAGTATATATCCCATATATTTCATTACTTGAAATTGTTGCACCATTATCATGTTGATTAAAATACTTGGTAAAAGTATCTGTTTTCTTATCATATTTATTAAGACCGTAATTGGTTCCAACCCATATTTGTCCGTATTTATCTTCATTAATACACCAGACTAAATTACTGCTAATACCCTTATTGTCTTCTACATCAACCGGAAAATATTTAAATATACCTGATTCAGTATTATATGTGCATAAACCTTTATCAAATGTTCCAATCCAGACAATACCTTCGCTGTCAATGAAAATATCACGGACCATATTTCCGGGTAACGAATTTGAAGATTTAGCTATATTTCGCAGATATTCAGCAGTTCTGGATTTTCGATCAATTATTTCTATTCCAAAATCGGTTGCAATCCACAATTTTGAATTTTTGTCTTCAAATATTGACCATACTATATTATTTGATATTCTTTGCGTTTTACTTTCAGCATTCATGTGAAAATGATTAAACCTTTTAGAATTCAAATTTATATATCCAGCTCCTTTGGTATATGTCCCAAACCATATTATTCCACTTTTATCTTCATATACTGTGTTAATAAAAACATCATTTTCGGATCTGTATGAACTAAATCTGTCGAATTTATTTGTTTTTTTATTGTATCTGTTTAATCCTCCTCCATATGTGGCAATCCAGATCATCCCATCATAAGATTCAATAATATCATAAACATCATTGTAACTTAAAGAATCGGGATTTTCAGGGCATGAAAGAAAATGACGAAACTTTTGTGTAACAATATTATAGCAGCTTAATCCTTTGTCACTGCCAATCCATACTAAACCTGAACTATCAATTTCGACTGACCATATTTTTTTGCTGATTAAATTATTTTTTCCTCCGGAATTATCCCAATAACAAAAAAATGAATTTGATGCCGGATTATAAATTTTTATTCCCGTATTCGAAGCCAGCCATATTTTTCCATCTTTGTCCTCGGCAATATCATAATAAATCTCATTATTGTTAATATCCTGATCAACTTTATATTTAAAAAATACTTCATTATCAGGATCAAATTTGTTTAATCCGTCTTTTGTACCAATCCAGTAATTTTCCCTTGAATCCTGGAAAATACATGTTATTGTATCACTACTTATTGATGATGGCATAAAATTATTAGGCCGGTAGCTTTTAAAAGTTCTGTTTTTTCTGTTGTATTTATTAAGGCCGGCATCTGTTCCTACCCAGATTGTACCACGAATATCTTCATAAATTGCATTAATTGTCTGATTGCTTAATCCATTCTCGTTCTCAGTGAAAACTGTAAAGCTGTATCCGTCATACATATTAAGTCCATCCCAGGTACCAAACCACATATATCCGATATGATCCTGAAATATTGAAAAAACAGAGTTCTGACTCAGCCCCTTTTTAAGATTAATGTTTTCTGTGGTTATTTTTCCAAACAGATACGAATCTTCATCCTGTGCACTAACGAACAAACAGTTAATAAATAATACAGTGGAAAATATGAAGTATTTTGTTTTATATGAAGGCATCAGTCAGTTCGTTTATTTTTCTATACGCTGATTTAAAAGGATTGTTAAATAATTTAGTTTTCCGGTATAAAATGACATATCAATGGTATAAACAAATTTCCTAAAGGTTAATTCCCGACAACAATCTTTTTTCTTATTTTTCCCTCAGGTATAGTAATTTCAACAAAATATACGCCAGCCTTTAATCTGTTTAAATCAATCTGATACTGATTTTTATTATTGACAGATTTTAACAACTGTTTTTTTCCTGAAATATCAAAAATATTTATTTCTTCCACTTTCATTTTTACAGGAACATAAATATTCAGCAATCTGGAAGCAGGAATAGGGTAAATTATAAGTTTTTCTTCAAGAACTATCTCAGGAACAGTTTGAACTATCAGCGGGTTTTTTGTTATCAGCCATATTTCCGGATCGAAAACTATTGAATCAATAATAAAAGGAATATATATGCTGAAATGATCTCCATTCTGCGTATTATTGAAAACAATAATAGTATCAGCGTTATTATGCCAGAATTGCAAAGGAATATGCATCTCAAAAAAATCAACTGATGCGTGTGTTGTTGTCTGATATATGTCAATATTTGTTATGCTATCTGATGTTTGACTCCAATGAACCGTATAAACGGGATATCCTTCACCATAAAACCAATCATTAAAGAATTCCGTAAGACTTGTATTTCCTGCTGTTTCAAAATGTGAAACCAAATTGTCGGTCTTTGCATAATTATTTGCAAGAGCAGGATCGTTTAAGTAGTTTTTTACAGCTGAATAAAAAACAGAATCTCCAAGTTCCCACCTTAACATATGTAAAAGTGCAGATCCTTTTCGATATGATAATCTGCTGCTGAATATTCTGGAAACATCAGTCGTATCATTACAAAAAACTGAACCATCGGGAAATTCTGTCACTTTCTCGCGAATTAAGTTTTTAAAAACTGGCCACCAAATTCCATTTAGCAAATGCTCATAGCACAAACCCGACAAATATGTTGCAAAACCTTCGTTAAGCCAGATATCCTGCCAGCTACCGCATGTAATATAATCACCAAACCACATATGGGCAAGTTCATGTGCCACTAACTCAAATCCAAGATTATACATAAAACTCATTGTCTGATGTTCCATTCCTCCCATCCAGCTAAATTGAGCATGACCATATTTTTCGTTTACAAATGGATATTCAATAAACAAACTGTCGTACAGTTGCATAATATCAATAACACATTTACCATTATTCCATAATGTTGCTGAATCCTGAGGATAAACATAATTCAATACCTGAATGCTATCGCCGTTTGACCGAGGAACATAATCACTATAAACCGAATACTCTGTAACAACAATGGCAACAAGATAAGCAGCAATTGGATAACGATGCTTCCAGAATGCCGTTTTAATTCCGGTTATTGTGTTTTCACTTATAAGCAATCCATTTGATGCAGCTCTGTAATTTTCCGGAGCAGAAATATATACATCAATTGAATCTGCTTTATCGTTAAGATTTTGTTTACACGGCCACCATTCCTTTGCCCCAAAAGGCTCAGATAAAGTCCATAAAATTGGCACAGGGAAATTTGCCGTATCCTGCAAAGCATGACCAAAGGTTCTGTTACCATCATATCGGGGTACTCCGTGATAATATACAGAAACCGAATCAAAATCATTTTGAAACAAAGTTACAGGAAGCTGAATGGTTAAAACATCCATTAATACCGTATATGAGACTGTATTCCCATGAAAAAGGATAGAATCAACAAACAAAGTATCTGAAAAATCAAAAGTAATTTCATTAACTAAATTAAAATTAATTCTAAAATATGTTGTTACTTCTCCAAAAATTTCCCTCACAGAAGGATCAACTGTAAAATGTAGCCGGTGATACTTTATATCATATTCATTTCCTGTTGTCGTATAACTTTCTTTCACTAAATTAACACAGGAATTTTGTCTGGATAATGCAATTTTATCGACAGTTTCAAAGTCCGGAATTATCTGAGACTTTAATAATGTGCCGGATAAAACTACCAGGCAGATAATAAATGGGTATATTATTTTTATCATATTTGCAGATTGTTTTACTTAACTTTGCAATGAAACGAAATTACAAATTAATTATCATTTATGCCTGAAATTGATCAAAGAATTATTAAATTTATTAATAAACACCATGTTTTGACAATTTCGACATCGGTAAATAACCAACCATATTGTGCCAATTGTTTTTATGTTTATTTAAATGATTTAAATCTGTTTGTGTTTACTTCTGATGAAGACACAAGACATGCTAAAGAGTTTTTAATCAACAATAATGTGGCAGGATCTGTGGTGCTGGAAACATCAGTTATCGGGAAAATTCAGGGGATACAACTTACAGGGAAAATTACTGAACCGCAAGGAGATTTTTTAATCATCTGTAAAAATAAATATTTAAAAAAATTCCCCGTAGCATTGCTTATGAAAACCAATTTATGGGCTCTTTCACCTGACTTTATTAAGATGACACATAATCAGCTGGGTTTTGGAAAAAAATTAATCTGGCAGAAAGAAAAAGGATCAGAAATATCGGAAAAATAATATGTTTTTAACCAAAGAAATATATATCGGTAATGTTCCCCTGGGAGGTAAAAATCCTATTCGCATACAATCCATGACAAATACAAATACCATGGATACAGGTTCTACTGTTGACCAGATAATCCGTATTAATAATGCCGGAGCAGATTATGTCAGAGTTTCGGTTCCTTCGGTAAAAGATGCTGAAAATATTGTAAACATAAAACAATTACTGAAAAAAAATGGTTGCATAGTTCCGATCATTGCCGACATACATTTTAATCCTGAAATTGCCGAAATTGCTGCACGTTATTCTGAAAAAATCCGGATAAATCCCGGGAATTTTATTGACAATAGATTAAACAGGCATATTGCCTATTCTTATATCTCTTATAATGAGGAACTAAATAAAATCAGGGAGAAATTAAAACCGATAATTAAAACTTGTAAGAAGTATAATACTGCCGTTCGAATAGGGGTAAATCACGGTTCTCTTGGTCCACGGATTTTGTATAAATATGGTGATACGCCTGAAGGCATGGTCGAATCAGCAATTGAATATATCAGAATATTTGAGGAAGAAAAGTTCGACAATCTGGTTATCTCCATGAAATCGAGTAATATAAAGGTCATGGTTGAATCAAGCAGACAATTAGTAGAACGAATGATTAAAGAAGGGATGAATTATCCTCAACATTTGGGAGTGACAGAAGCCGGTGAAGGAGAAGAAGGCAGAATAAAATCAGCAACAGGAATAGGAATTTTACTATCAGAAGGCATTGGAGATACAATAAGAGTTTCTTTAACAGAAGACCCTGAAAATGAAATACCAGTTGCAAAACAAATTCTTTCAGTATTTTCTGGTAAAACAAAAAGCGTTAGAGACAACCTTTCAATATCATCAAAAATAATAGAAAAACCACAAATAAAAGCCGGAATTTTTCCCATCATTATTTTAGAACCTGATTCATTTAAAAAAATTGATGATCAGGTAATATGTGAACTTGGGTATATGAATTTTCAAAAAAACAATCGATCTGCTGATTACGTATATCTGGGAAGTAATCCTTTTGATTTTATCCCTAAAGGCGATTTGAAGGTTATTGTTAATTATTGCAATTGGAAAGGAATTGAAAATACTTATCCATTATTTTCTTCAGTGGATTATTTAGAAGCAGAGGAAATCAAAAGCTCCGTAAATTTTCTTAATATTTATAATAAAAAAGACATTGAGCCAATTATTAATAAACTTAAAACAGATGTCAAAACCATACTTATAGCTCCGGTTGAATTATCAGATTATATAATTACCTTAAAAAATAAATTTGATTTAATAAATCCTGTTTGTTTTCGAAAAGATTATTGTGAGGGGCTTAAAGACATTTTTCAGATTACTGCTGCATGTGATTTTAGTCGTTCGCTATACTTCAGACAGTGTAATGGAGTTTGGATATCAAATTCGAAAATTCCGGAATTGTCATATATCAGAGATACAATTTTAAATATTTTTCAAGCTACAGGAACAAAAATCACAAGAAATGAATATGTGTCCTGTCCTACATGTGCACGTACAACTTTTGATATTCAAAAAGTTGTTGCAGAAGTAAAAAAACTTACTAGTCATTTCAGTGGTAAAAAAATTGCTATTATGGGCTGCATTGTTAATGGTCCGGGAGAAATGGCCGGTTCTGATTTCGGATATGTAGGTACAGGAAAAGGAATGGTTAGCTTGTATAGAGGACAGGAAATAATCTATAAAAATGTTCCGGAATCACAAGCGGTGAAAAAACTACTGGATCTTATCAATGAGACAATTATGAATAATTAATTGTTATTTGCCTGTGTCTGAAGTTCTTTTTTTTCGGGCTTTTTAAAATACACAAGCGATAAATCTATAAAATTCATGCGGTTAGAATAAAAATTCTGTACATATGATTGCATCAGATTGTATATTCCGGATTCTGTTTCCTCTTCAGATTGATTTAATATATATACAGGAGGATTGCTTTCAAATTCCTTGATGTGTTTTCCAAGAAATTCTGGCACAAATGTTTCTGAAAGTCCTGAAACAAAATCAATTTTTCCTTCTTCAAATAATTTTAATTCTTTTTGCATCGAACCGATAAAAGATATCTGAACAGTATCAATGTAAGGAATGCGATTTTTCAAACTGTCTTTTTTATAATATTTTGCATTTTTCAACAAAGTAATTTTGTCTTTATTTTCTGAAATACTCAAAATACTATAGGGCCCTGAGCCAACAGAACATTGGTAACCATATTTTTCAAATCCTTCTTTTGGTAAAACCACAGCGGCCTGACTTGCAAGAAAATAAATAAATAACGGGTTTTCACTTTCAAGAGTTATTTTTATCTGATAATCATCAATAACCTGAATACCTTCAATTGTCAAATTCTGAGATCCGCTATCGCTTTGCAGGTAATATTCCTTTGCACCTTTGACTTTATCAAGAGTTCCGAAAAAATTAAAATTCTCGTTGTTTTTTGTACATAATAAATAAAAACTGTATCGGAAATCTTCAGCAGTAACCAATCTTCCTTTTCCATCAGTAAAGCATGAATCATCATTAAAAAACACGCTATCATTTAAATAAAATGTATATATTGTACCTGTTTCATCAATATCCCATTTTTTTGCTATTGCAGGTTCAACGACCAATGTTTTGGGATTATATTTCACTAAGCCTTCATAAATTTGAGTAATTATATGATTTGAAACAACATCTTTAGCAGAATGAGGATGAAGTGTCCGGAAAACATCTGGTTCATTATAAGACAAAGTCATTTTTTTAAATTCATCCGATTCGGAAGTACTTTTATCAGGGTTACATGACACCAATATGAACACAAAAAGAACAGGAATAATTAAACATGTCTTCATTCCTGAAAAATCTGATAATACAGAACGATAAATTCTCCCGCCCGATTCTGATGCATGATATATACGGTTTTTATTGGAGCGATTTGTTAATGAAACGACAGATTTCATAAAAAATAATATAATTTGATTTATTAAAAAAAAATATTTAATGATCTACAATAAATTTTTTACAAAAATAACTTTTTAAAAAAATATTCGTGTTAAAATAACAAATATC
>JBDRPR010000445.1:0-13670 GCA_043826845.1 Bacteroidota bacterium | reverse complement strand
CAGTTGGAGTAGATAATACATTTGCTTTGGTTAAAAATCTTACTCAAAAAGATTATTTTGTTCAAAGTAATAAAGAATGTTATAAACAAATCAATGACAGTATTTACTATATAAATATTGATAAAATAACAAAACAACAATTTGAGGAACTAATTCCAATTCTTATTGAACAAAAAGGAATAATACTTGATTTTCGGGGATATCCGAAAATGTCCTCATTTGACTATATCCCATATTTAATAAATAAGAAAGAGGATGTTGATCAATTTATTGCAATTCCTGTATTTCTGTATCCTGATAGAGAAAAAATGATTTGTAATTATACGGGACACATTACTTTTAATCCAAAAGGACCACATATTAAAGCAAAAATTGTTTGTTTAATAGATGGAGCAGAATTGAGTGCTACTGAAACTCATTTAATTTATTTAAAAGAGCTAGATATTGCTACAATAATTGGTTCTCCAACATCCGGAGCAACAGGTTCTATTAGTAGTATTGATTTACTTGGTGAAAAGAAAATTACTTTTACTGGGATGAAAGCAATTTTCCCCGATAAATCGGAATTTCATAGAGTGGGAATCAAACCAGATATATATATACAAAAAACAGTCAGCGATATATCGAATAATAAAGACCCATTAATAAATTGTGCAATTGAATATTTGATAAAATAGTAAAATACTAATATTTGAATTAGACGATCTATAATATTACCAGTGAATTGATTGATAAAAATATCTTCAATAGGAAAGTAGATGTTTCTGCCATGAACAGTGGCATTTATTTGTTTAATTTGTATACCCCAGACACCGCCCGTCCCGATAGCTATGTAGGACGGGCGGTGTCTAGGGTATAGTGAGGAACAAGAAGTCTATGAAAATCGTAAAATAGTTAGTTTTGAGACAGAATCCTTTAAAATGATTATTTTTGTTGCAAAAAAGTAACATAAAATGGCAGAGAATAAAGAAAATGACTTAATGTTGCCGGACGAAATAATATTGAGTAAAATTTTCTTAATAAGAGGCGAAAGAGTCATGATTGATAGTGATTTAGCTGAATTGTACGGAGTGCCAACAAAAAGACTTAATGAGCAAGTAAAAAGAAACAGAAAACGGTTTCCTAAGCATTTTATGTTTGAGCTCACTAAAGAAGAGAAGGAAGAACTTGTCGCAAATTGCGACCAACTGAAAAAAATCAAGTACTCTTCGTTCTTGCCTAATGTTTTTACACACTATGGAGTATTACAAGTTGCAAACATACTTAACTCTGACCGGGCAATACTAACAGGTAATCGTATCATCGAAGTTTTTGTAAAAATGCATGAGATGATCATGAACCAAAAAGAATTAGTTATGAAGTTAGAAGAAATGGAGAATAAACTATCAGATCATGATGATAGTATAATGATGATTTTTGAATACATCAAACAGTTTGAAGAAGCCAAACAAAAGCAATTTGAACAAGAAAACCGTATGAGAATAGGATTTAAAAGGGATAATGAATAAATTTCCCCACCGCTAATACCTATACTAAAGTTTCGGACAGTAGAGAGTGTTAACTAATATAATCAAAAGATTATTCCTCTTTAAAAATAATAGCTTCATATGTATATATATCGGCATCTTTCCATCCCAGCCAGCCTAATCCTGCTTTGTCCTGTGAACAATGCCCTAAAAATTCATCCTTATCCCATCCGGTTTCAGTGGCTACCTGAGGAAGAAATGTTCCTCCCCTATATCCCTTTTTAATATATATACCGTGTTTGCCAAGTTCTATTTCATCAACAGATGAAATAAGTTTTAAGGGTGTGAGAACAGAAATTTCAATATCAATTTCATCCAGTTCGTCCTTAGAAACAGGACTGAATCTGCTGTCACGTGTGGCTGACTGAACTGACATTTCCTGAATCACTTTATAAAGAGGTTTTGCCGGCTCAAATACCCCTATGCAACCTCTCAGTTTGCCATCCTTGTGAAGCGTAACAAAAGCTCCACAATGCAATTTCAGGCTGGCTGAAAATTTACTGGTATCAATGGCATATTCTTTTGAATCTTTCACATACTTTTCAATGGTATTCCGGGCAATATCGAGAAGATTTTTTTTGTCTTCAGAAGTCAGCTCAAATGTTGTTTCTTTCTTTGCAACTGAATCTCTCTCAACTACAATGCTGTGATAACCGACAACCCTTGAATGATCACCGTATTTACTGTCTCCTGAATTTTTGTACTGAATTTTTTTCAGATGATAATTTGAATCATCCTCAGTCATATACAAAAGCGTAAGCACAGAAGTCCATCCGCAGAGACTGGTGGACAGATTGCTGATCTTCTTTTTGCTGTTTGAGCTGATCACTTCAATTAATTTATCAGGATCACCGGTAATAATTGCATTGGCAGTTAAACTGTCAACTTCAGTGGCTGAATCATAATCGGGATAATGTGAAAAATCGGTAGAAATCACAAAGAGGTTTTTTTCATTAAAATAAGGTTTCAGAGCCTTTGCGATTATTTCACAGTCGGATGCCGACTGTGTACCCAGAACGATGGGAACAATTTTCAGATCATCGCCGAAAATGTATTGCAGAAAGGGCAGTTGAACTTCATCACTGTGTTCCTGCGAATGTGCATTGATATTGTACTCGAAAATATCGTTATCCTTAATCAGTTTTTCTGCCAGTTCCATATCCACTTTTACTTCACCGATAGGTGTTTCGTAATTACCCAGATAGTAAATTGAAGCGCCTTTGAAATATGCCCTGTGGCTTGAAGCAATAATAAAAACCCTTTCATACTTTTTATTTCTGTCAATCTGATTATAAGAAGAAGCGGCTACCCCGCCTGAAAAAACATATCCCGCATGGGGAGTAATTATTGCTGCCGTATTCCTGCTATTATTTGGAAGGGCATCAGCAAAGTAATCTTTAAGACTTTGCTCAAGTTCAGATTTTGTTCCGGGGTAAAACTGTCCGGCATAAACGGCTTTTCGGTTCATGGTATAAGTTTTATTGTCATTTATCGGTTGATTCAAACTATCCTGTTGTCCATTACAACCAGAGTTAAATATAATAAGCATGAATAACATTATCAGCCTTTTAATTCTGCTGATTGTAAATCTGACTTTTAAAAATTTCATTTTGCTACTTAGTATTATTTAGTGGGAGTTAGTTAGTATTATATGACATCGCTATCCTGAATCCCACATCACATGCAGCTTCATCTTTCTTCAAAGGCTTTTTTGCAGAGATTCTCAGGTAATATGGAGCATCTTTCCAGCCACCGCCTTTAATTACATATTCATCTGAATTATAACTCAAATCCCCAACAATATTTTTAATAGTATCCGGCACAAATGCTGTGGATGTTAACTCACCGACATTACCAGACATATTGTACAGTCCATAACTATTTGGTTTGAATGATTTCACAGGTGCTGTAATATCATACAAATCTTCAAACATACCATAAATTATGTTATCGGTTATATCTCTGATTCTGCCAAAGTTTGCATAAGCTGTTACCTCTCCATGTTTACCATAATAGTATAAGTAATCGCCAAATGAATAGATTGCATCATCATTTCCCCCTTTTGCTGAACACTCCCATTCACATTCCATTGGCAGTCTGAAATCATTTAAAACCAATTTCTCTTTTATTTCGGGGTATTTTTCAAGAATAGTTTTCACTTTTTCATTATACCATTGACAGTATGCGACTGCTTTTTCATAGTTTACTCCAACAACAGGATAATCATTATATGCAGGATGTCTGAAATACAGCTCAGCATAAGGTTCAAAATATCCTGTTTTTGATAACCAAGTTGAAGTATCCGGTAGATACTTGTTTCCTTTATCTTTACAAAACTCCCTGTACGATGCATTGGTCACCTCTGTAGCGGAAATATAAAAGGCATTGACACTGACTTTTTCCTCTTTTTCAGGTATTATTGAATTAATATGATATTGCCCGAAATGAAATGTCTGTGCAGGAACAAATTTCATATTTCCAAGGTAAGGAATCAATTCTTTTGGAATTTTATTTGAATTAATATAAATTTTGTTTTTATCAGGCACATTATTGTCAGAATCAGATAATATGGTTGGTTGCTGTGAAAACGCACTACACAAAAAAAGCAGAAGGATGAATACAAAAATTATTGGTTTCATAATGATATGTTTTTAATTAAAGATATTCTTTAACTTTTAATGATATCAATTGTTTAACTTCATCCCAGCTACATTTTTTCTGGATTTTTGGATTTATGTCTTTCTCTGCATCTTCGAAGTATGTCAGACTTTTTATTACATAAAAATGGTTATAGTTAGAAAATTTTTCCTCAAAGAGAGATAACATTTCCTTTAAAGTAAATTCTTGAAGCAGAAAATAAATATCATAAAAATCCTTTTTTGAACCTCTGTTTGATGCAGTGGCTAATTTCATTGGAATTATGTCTTCCTTTGATAACAGCCTGATTCCTTCTGAAATAATTGGCGGATGAATTAACTTATAAGGATACTTAAGAATATCAACTTTAATAAAATTATTTGAATTTTCAGGAAATTCAATTCTTTGTGTAATGCCAGCTTTATTTTCTACTATATCTACCAGCTTATATTTTTGTTCTAACTGAGTTCTTATATCTGATGAATTAAATTCTTTATCTGTAAATAAATCTAAATCAACAGATATTCTGTGTCCTATTTGTAAGGCCAGTGCTGTTCCTCCTGCCAAATTAAAATCTGATAAGAAGTCTTGTTGCATTAAACTCTTTAATAATTCCAGAGTTCCTTTGTTGACTGAGGAGTATTGTAACATTTGAATTCTGTTTTTGATATATTAAAATACATACTACAAAAATTTAAAGTTCTCTCATCTAAATATTTCATCTGTACAATTTCTTTTTTTATTCTCTCAACACCATAATAAGATTTAATTTCTTGCCAATCTTTAATATCTCCTCGTAACAATACACGATTTATTATAAATTGTGAATATTTGTCATAGTCAACATTCTCATATTCTACATCCCAAAATAATGAAATATTTAAATCCATTTTTTTCTAATATTTAACAAAGTTAAGAATCCAGACGGAATCTACAAAAAAACCCTTAACTTTTTCAATTCTAAATAGCTACCAATCAGAATCGGAACCTTTATCTCTTTGTATATATCTAATGATCGTACACTCATATTAACAGAAAATATTTGCATTTTTTACAATGCTTTATCATTGTTTTATTAATTTTTTCATGACAAAACCGCTTTCTGATTGTATTCCAATTAAATAAACTCCAGATGATAAATTATTTAAATCAATAGTAATTATCGAATCAGTCGTTTTTAAACTCTTAATAACTTTACCTTGAATGCTAAATATATCAATTTTCGAATTTATTAGATTGATTGGTAATTCAATTATAATATAATCAAACGCAGGATTAGGATATATTTTAATTTTCATCATTTCTGCCAGTTCTTTAACATCAGATGGTTGCAGAGCAAGCTGTCCGTTACTGGTGGCCACATTTCCGATTAAGCCTGCACCATTAACCGCCCTTACAGAAATATAATATATGCTGTGATCAATCAGTGATAATCCGTTTTGAGTAACAACAGTATTAATTGAATTGCTTGTCCATCCCATAATTTCATTACCCCCGGGAGTTGTTCCAATGGCAAACTGATATTCTCCGATACCTGAATTTGTATCCACCGCAGCAGGCCAGTTTGCTGACAATTCTACCAGCGACCAGGTGGTGTCAATATCTGAACCGGTTCCGTCATTAACATTTGCAAAATCTTCAGGAATACTGGTATCTATATTTACAGTCTGTTGTGCAATCATGGAAAAGTGATCACCATAGTCACAGACCATACTGTTAACCAAACCTGCAGGGTTGAATGGATCTTTATTTACATATCTTATATCACCGCTTGCTCCGAGAACAATATCAGCCTGATCAATTCTTGATTTATATATTTTAAAATCATCATAATAAGCATTTGCATTTCCTGTTCTCAGTGAAATTGAATTACCCGTCTGATGCGGAGAGGGATCAGTCCATGAAGCAACGAATACATCATTAATAAATACGTCTATTTCTCCTGTAACAGGATTAAAAAGAACTTTGTAATCATCCATGGTGTTTTCATTAACAGTGCAAACAACATCAGCCTGAATGTTAATCACATCATTAACCGCTTTATATATCTGGCATTTATCATCAGCCCTGAAATAGATCATATAGGAATTATTTCTCTGAAGATATGTCGGCTCATCACAGAAAATATAAATACCTGCCCGTTTTGTTGAATTTGAACCCGAAATATTCATTTTCCAGTTATACAGATAAACATAGGAATTATTCTGATCAATCATTGCATAGACATTATTATATGTAAGAGATTGATCGCTCTGATTCAGCGAATTACTAACAACAGACCAGGTGCCGTCAACAATTGTCCAATCAGGGTGAAGGGTTGCCTGATCAAAACTATCATAAAAATATCCCCTGTCTCCGTTACTTCTCCATTCATTCAGATTGTAATTGTTGTCAGCCACATTATAGAATCTGTATTTTATGGCTATATCATCTGTATCTGTGAACTGAACTGAAAAGTCATTTGTCTCCCATGTATTCAGAGAAAAATATGTTCCGGGGGCATTATTGTCGGTAAGACTTGTAAATCTGCGGGGTTGAGTGTAAACAGAATAGCCCGATCCAGGAACAAAGCACCTCACAGACCAATAATACAGTGTATTTGGAGTCGGAGCGCAAAAAACTCCAGGAGATGAAAGCGACCAGTCAAAATCAGTAATACTTCCCGTTTCATAATTCACAGGAACTGAAGCCGAAGGGGAAGCTGAAGAAGTAAAACCATCAGCAGGAGTCCAACTGGTATTAGAAAGAGAAACCTGAATTGTATAAACAGTTGCCGAAGGATTTTCTGTCCAGTCGAAAGGCACAGGTATCTGAACATCAGAAGCCAGTTCAACAGGAGTAACCAGTTCAGGAGGCATCACTATATCATTTACTACCTGGTTGTAGTATCGTGGTATATAATTAGTCTGCAAAGCTGTATAAGTATAGGTACTGTATTTCACAATCCAGCCCGATCCGGTGGCTTCGAGAACAGTTACTGTTCCGTTTCCGTTTAATGTATAAACAAGTCGTACATGACTGCCTGCGTAATTTACAATATCTCCAGGCAAAAGATCATCAAAAGATGCATAAGCAGTGGATATACCGGGCAAAGTCGATGTTCCGTATTTTGATGACTGATCCCAGGCTCTGGAAACATAACCTGAGCAATCAACACCCACACAACAGGATGATGCAACACTTGTTGTATTCATATCTCCTGCAGATTTCCCATCAATCATCCCCTGATCATACTGAGTTAATGAAGAAAATCCTCCCCACATGTATGGTATTGAAAGGTTTGTTCCAAGCTGAACCCATGTCGGAGTTGTATAGTATGAGCCACCGCATGAAGCACTAACATAGCCAATATTGTTTGCATTAGCAGTCCAATAATGTTCCTCGTAGGTTTTTGCTATGGCAATTATCTGACTTCTGTATATTGCACCATCTTTTGTGCTTTTATAAATTAATCCCTGTTCAGTATTTTTTGGTTCATCATTTTTTTTTAAATGATTATTGAAATGATATACAGCACTATAATCAATTCCGGGTAACTTTATAGCGGTTTTTGCTTTTTTACTGAATTTTGCAGGTTCAATCAGAAACAATTTTGCATTATCAGGTGCAGATAACATAAAATACAGATTGCCATCAATAACTTTCATATCCTGTTTGATATATGTATAATAAATATTTGGCAGTTCAACTACAATATCGTCTGAATTCAGGTCGGTATAATTCATCAGAACAATCTCTCTTTTTACTTCCAGAGGTACATCCTTGATTATTGTTTCCCTGTCAATAACCAGATAATTTCCGGTGACGCCTGAAATTCTTACCGAACCAATCTTTTGGGTAGTATTGATAGTTTTATCAATCAATACCTCATTATCTTTTTTCAATTCTATTTTAAATGTATTTGAATTTATTTTTTGGATTTTTGATTGTAATCCGTTGCCTGAAATCAGATAATTCAGAGACATTTCAGGGCGTGAAGCAACAACCATAGGATCAATTACCAAACTTGACTGATCGCTGTTCCATATAACAAGTTTATTATTGTCAGCAAATAATTTTTCAGGTGAAACAACCGATTTCGGCAATAAAACTTCATTAATTTTTTCTCCATCGGAACCAATAACCTGAATTTTTTTATTCTGAATTACAAAAAATTTACCGTCAGAGAATGTGAATAACTCCCCAACTGAATTAATCAATAATTTATTCTGATTTGATTTTTCATATGGATAAATACTTCGTATCTGGTTGTCCATATTGCATAAAAAATCAACATGACCATCATTATGATAATAAAAATCAGAAAAAGAATAAACTCCGTCAGTTTCCTGATGATATGGAAGACCGGATTCATCGTTCCATGAAAAAGAAGCAACCAGAGATATGGGTTGTTTTGAATCGGTTTGTTTTTGTGAGAACAATATTGATGACTGGAAAATTATCCCAAGTAAAATTGAAAGTACTATTAATTTATTCATTATAGAATTGTTAAAAAATTATTTAACAAATTTACGAAAATTCACTTAGAGCACAATTTATTAAGAATAATTATTTTTTTTTTACTGTTTGGGTAAAAGGTTGTATGGTTGAGAAACTAGTTTGGTAAATAGTCAATTGAAAATCATGAATTTCATTGATAACTAATGACAAAATGGGTATAGACTATAAACATTAAACATAATACCTTAAACCAAACAAGCCGTCCAACTTTTCAACTAAAAACCTGATTTAATTTAAAATACTTATAAGTATCAGAGATTTTTAAACAAACTGAACAGTAACTTTTTTTAAACTCATTTGGCAAATTTTCCTATTGTATATTACAAGTATTTTATCTGAGAAAATTTCACCATTTTTCTATAAAATGAGCTTTGTTTTAATAAAAATAGTACTTTAGTAAAATAATATACACATGAAATAGCCATGAAATATAGGATCACAACAACCGAAATGATTATCTTATGGCTCCCGATCCCGATAATCCCGATAGCTATAGGGAATCGGGATTATCAGGACCATCTGACCATTAAAAATAAATTTATAAACAGATGAAAACTATTTTATTGTTACTGATTGGAGTATTTATTTCATTTTCCTGTATAAGCAGAGAGCTGATTGCTGTTACAGATGGCGACTGGACTGCCCCTGATACGTGGGACGGCTTTGAACCGATTGCCGGTGACCATCTGACCATCCCTTCAGGTATTACAGTACAGGTAACATCCAATATCTCATATGAAGGAGATGCCATGTTCATTGAATTGCAGGGAACACTGGAATTTGTCGGTGGCGGGTCAAAATTATGGCTCCCCTGCAATTCCCAAGTAAACGTAACCGAGGGAGGATTGATAACACATTCTGGTACTGGAGGCGGTTCCAGCAAACAACTCCTTATTTGTTCAGAAGTGAAATGGGAAGCAAGTGAAGGTGAATTGACAGGGCCAGTCATTCTGAAGCAGGCAACACTTCCTGTTGAACTGATTTCATTTACCGGATATCTTGAGGACAATGTTGTCAAACTTGTGTGGTCAACTGCATCAGAAATAAACAATGATTTCTTTCAGGTGGAAAAAAGCCAGAATGGTTTTGATTATAATATCCTGAGCATTGTAAAAGGAAATGGCACAACAAATTCTATTAATAATTATACTGCTTTCGATGATATACCGGCTAAGGGGACCACATATTACAGGTTGAAACAGATAGATTTTGACGGTAAATTTGAATATTCCGATCTGATTTCGGTCAACTATCAGGGTGACCTGCTTGCTGAGTGTAAATTTAAAATCGCTCCCAATCCATGCATTGGCATATGCAACGTTTTGCTTGAAGATTGCTTATCTGCTGACAACAATGAGATTACTTTCTTTATTTATGACGCTTTTGGAAATTCGGTTCTGGCTTCAAGCCCTAAAACCATTTCTCAGGGTGAAGCCAAATTTTCTTTTGATTCAAAAAACAAGCTCAGCCCCGGTATGTATATTGTCAGAGGAAATGCCAGTAAAAAGCAGATTGAAGAACGAATAATAATAAATAAATAACGAAATGAAAAAAGCCGGTTTTATTATTGCAGCAGTATTTCTTATATATGCATGTAGCAACAACGAAAGGGGTGATAATTATACCTCGGATATGCAGACTTCTGATGAAAACTCCTCATCAGAAAACGAACTGACTATCTATTCCATTCCATCTCCCATTATGGTTGCACAAGCCTTAAAATTGTATGGGGTGAATTTTAACAAGGAAGCAATAGAACCCACTGGGAAAAAGTCAGAAGAGTATATATCCGTTTATTCTAAAGCAATGAATCTGGGTGTGAGTATTGCAGATCTCGGTTATGTGTCTGCATTCAATCAAACCCAGCTTTCTATCAATTTTGTGCAACGCATTGACAATCTGCTGACCGAACTTGGTATTCAGAACAGAGAATCCATTTTTGCCATGGAGAGATTCAAACAAAACATTGCTGTACCTGACTCAATTGACAACATGATTATTGAGTTTCAAAACAAACTCGACGGGTATTATGTTGATGAAGAAGCTAATGATGTAGCCCTTCTGTCAGTATTTGGCATATACGTGGAAGGACTGTATCTTGTGCTTGAAAGTTACAATGAGGTTATTGACAGAAAGATGATAAGTGGTAGAACAAGCATGGTCAATGGCTTTAAAAATCTGCTGATGCAACAGGACGTTTATATTGACAATATCGGAACTCTGCTTGAACCATACCGCAAAGAAGAAAGTAAGGAGATTTTTAGCAATATAGACCGGATAAAAGTTCAGTTCAAAGCCTTAAAGATTACCTACGATGTAGATGAAAAAACAAATAAGATCATCAACATCAATTATAAAAAAGACGAAGTGCCAAAACTAAAGGCTCTGATAAAGGAAGTGCGTAAGTATATCATTAATGCATAATAGAGACTTGACAGGAATATTTTTTTTCTCTCGTTCAGATACTAAATACCAATACATAATCTATTAGTTTTATTATTAAGTTTTTATATCAGAATCTTCTAATTCAAATATTTCCTCAATAGTAGTTCCGAAAAATCGTGCAATTTTCAATGCCAGTATTGTCGATAAATTATACTTACCTAATTCAATTGCATTAATTGTCTGCCTGCTTACATTTACAAATTCAGCTAATTGGGCTTGAGTAATATTCTTCCTGGCTCTTTCTACTTTTATACTATTTTTCATCAGTAATAGATTTTTTCGATTTATAAATAGCCCAATTAAATCTTATGATAAAGAAAATTAAAACTGTGAACATATTGAGTACTAAAACCCAAAAAAAAGCAAAGTTATAAACTAAAATAATTGCAATCAGTAATATTGCATAGTTAAAATAAGTAGCCCATACAAGTGATTCAAGCCTTATTTTCAAAATAAACTCATCCTCATTTTTTTCTTTTGAAAATGCAATGAAAATTAAACTTACAATAATTAGAATACCTAGTATTTCATCCTGAATATTATTCTTAATGAATATGAAGTATTCAGTTTCTTTAAGAATCTCATTATTGATAATTGCAAAAACATTTATATTGAAAAAGTTTGATTCATAAGGGATAATTGTCCAAATCAGACTAATTATTGCAACTGGAATAAATAATACCCAACCAATTTTTTTAAAACGATTAGGAAGTAAATAATTTGCTTTCATTTTAATATTTGTTTTAAAGTTAAAGCACAAATGTAAGGTTTAAATATCTAAATGACAAATATACATTACTTTTTGTAATGTATATACTACATTATTATTTTTATATATCAGAAATTAAGTCTAATAAAATTTATCAAATGAACTTTTAAGTATATCTCAGTTGAGTCTGGTTTGCAGAACTAGAAAAAAAATCCAACACTCAACAAACAATAATGAATAATCAAAGAAAAAAAATCGACAAAATCAGGGTTAACCTAGATGTGGCATAATAGTCTCAATCAATTCAGGCAGATCCATGCCAATATTTTTCAGATGTTCAATAGTTGGAACTCCGTTTTTTGTCCATCCTCTGCGTTTATAAACAGCATCCAATAATTGCTCATAGCGGTCTTCACGATATTTACGTGTAATAGCAACTTTTTCAGCAGTTGTTTTACCTTCTGGATTAACTCCGATAAGTTCTTTCAACTGCTTATCATAGCGTTCTGCTCTTGATTCGTATTCTTCGATTGTAACAGGACCGGCAGCCCTGTATGGTTGTGCATCATCTTTTCTTACACCATATCCTCTGCGGATATTAAAAATACGCTGAAAATTATAAACTCGTTCAGATTGACGAACCATTTCGAATTTATCTATTTCTTTGCCCGTTACAGCTTTATAAATAGTAACATAATTATCTACATGTTCGGGAACTTTTGCAGGTTCACCCGACTGAGCATTATTTTCAGGTTCAACATCATTCCAGGGCAATTTGCAAAGTCCCATAAGGCCAAACCATGTTCTGAACATAGGAAAATAATGTAATGCTTCTGCCTTATTCTCAAATGTAGGTATCTGGTTATTTACCATATCCATAAAAATAAGCCATGCTTCATCATGCTGTGGCCCTTTGTTTGTCATGGCATAACCGCCCTGTTGAGCCAAGGATTCTTTTGAAACATACTGTGAATATTCGAGGCCTTTATTTTCCATGCCGATATCTTGCATAAACTGAGAATCTCCCCATCCTTTTTCAGCAAAAAGTTTTTTCATTTGTCGGATTCCCAGTCCTGCAATTTTTCCAAACCCCTCTCCTCTTGCCATCTGATGAAGAACTTCCATAGCTGCATCAGCATTTCCGAAATTCAGTTTCAATCCACCAGTGCGCTCTTCGTTCAAAATACCATTTTCATAGCATTCCATAACGAATCCCATCAGTGTACCAAAAGTTATTGTACAAATTCCGTAAGTATCGCAATAAAAATTAGTTTCAATTGTATAATCAGGATTAAAAATACCCATAATTGAACCGTTTGATGAAGTGGTTTCATATTCCGGTCCGTCAACAATAACTTTTTGTCCTGCATAAGGCCCTGTGCGCAATTCATAATTATCAACACCTTTGGCGCAGGCCATATTGCAACCAATCCAGCAACCGTCAGGAACTCCTTGAGTAAAAAATGATTTCCATACATTACCATGAATTTTATCTGCATCTTTATGACTGCCGTATTTAAAGTTATTTACAGGTAAAAGATCATAGTCGTTCATTATATTGGTAAGATGTGCAGTTCCTTTTGTACGCATTTCACATTGTTTATCATCAAGTTCGCGCATTTCACGGTTAAATCTTTTACCTCTTTCCATTATCGGAGCAAGATCAACAACGTTATTGAGATTTCCAGTAACACCCTTTACTTTTCCAACCAGTGCTTTTATTTTTTTATCCCGTAAAACTGTACCAATACCACCTCTTCCAGCCTGTTTCAAACGAACAACTTTACGCTTGATGTCATAAAAACTAAAATTCAGCATTCCTATGAGTGAATGATCTGCAGCTTTTCCTGCAG
>JBDRPR010000444.1:0-5570 GCA_043826845.1 Bacteroidota bacterium | reverse complement strand
AAAGATTATCAAGACAATCTTTATAAAAATTACCAAAAATATTAATATGTTTAGTAATAATAGTATCACCGTTTGGATTAAACAGAACAAACCATGGATTTTTGATTTCTTTATATCGGTGAGCAATTACTAAAATATTTGTATCAACAAATTCATAATCATGAATATCGTAGAATTTTTTCTCAACCAGATTTACAGGTTTATTTGTTTTGATAACAGCATCTCCAAGCATATAAATTTTTTCTGACATTAATATGTCTTTTTTTGAGTTTATCTCTTTACTAATAATTATTGTTTTAGGTTCATAATTTATATGACTAATTTCTAGCTCTATCGGCGTATTATGCAATACAATTGAATAGTATCCTCTTTGATTTGAAACGGTTCCTTTTTTTTCAGTTTTAATTTTAATATGAGCGCCTTGTACAGGAGTATTTGATTTATCATCAATTATATAACCTGAAATAGTAAAACTCGAATTTTGGGAAAAGCAGGATGCAGGAATAATCAGTAGAAAAAATAATATAATCTTAAGAAATATTTTCATTTTAGTTTTTCATACTCTTTGGTTGCATTAATTGTGTAAAAGCCACCTTTTTCAATAATTGACAAAAATAAGTCTTTTGCTTTATTAATATCAGGTATTTTTAAATAAGTCAGCGCCATGTACCATTCTGCTTCCTGATCGAAAGTGTTAACCGGATGTTTTGCTGCTTTTTCAAGATATTTTAATGCTTTATCGAATTTTCCAAGATTATAATAGCATAAACCACCGTAAAAGAATGCATTCAAATCATCCGGAAATTGATTTAATATAATATGAAAATCAATAAGCGCGCTTCCATAATCCTGATCAATATATTTACTTATTGCCTGTTCCAGAAAATCAGTATATGGTATTTGCATGTCCGAATGATCTTTTATATAATTGTTTTTATCCTCAAAGTTTGAGTATTCAACTTCCAGGCTTCCAAGATTATATATATTTCGGTTTAACATATTTTTCCGGTTTGAAGTATATTTTACTACTTTAAGATCATAAATATAACTGATTGTATGATTTGAAGTAGTGTAACGCACACTAATAGCTTCCAACAATTCATTATTTCCTTCATTTAGTTCTTTTGCTTCTTTTGATACAATTTTTTGAAGATTTTCGCTTTCTGTTTTGTCAATTTTCTCAAATGTCATTGGTTGGTTATTTAGTGTTTTATAATAATGAATCTGTTCTTCATATGGGATAGGATCCGCTTCACTCAATTGTTTGATTTCTTTAACAATTTCAGCTTCAGAGAAAGATATTTCTTTATCCATATTGGATTCATTAGTTATTTGATCAGATTTAGTTTTATTATTAAGCGAGAATATTATAGCTGAAACAATAATTATAAGAAAAGCAGGGACTAAAATGTAAAAGTATAATTTTGATTGGATAGAAAATTTTTTAAAGCCGGTTTGTTTTAATTCTGAAAGATCATTTATTGATTGAGGGTTTGTCTTATATCCTTCAAAGGCATCTTTATAAAATTCATTATGTTCAATTAAGTCATCAACTCTTTGTTTTTCAGATACAGACAATTTATTCTTGAAATATTTCTTTATTATTTCAGCAGAAATATGATTGTCATCAATATGTAAATTGTTTTTTATCATTTTTTTATAATTTTTTTCAAATTCAACTTTCCATTTTGGATATAACTTTTAATTTTAGGTAAAGAGAAGCCTGTTATATCATGAATTTCTTTACATGTTTTTTCTTCAATATAAAACAAAGTGATGCAAATTTTTTGTTCCTTTTTCAGACTGTTTATGGCTGAATATAAAATATTTATATCTATATTCTCTTTGTTGAAATTGTTTAATATTTCATCAAAACTATCTGAATCTTCCGAAAATTTCCTTTCCCTTAATAATCTTCTGTTTTTACTTCTTATATGCATTAAGCAGTGATTTTTTGTTACAGAGTATAACCATGCAGGAAAGTTCTCAATCTTTTCATTTTTTATTTTATTTAAAAGAAATTCAAATATCTGTAATACAGCATCCTTGCTTTCCTCATTGTCATTCAAATATTTAAGGCAGACTCCAAAAACCAGGTGATAGTATTTTTCAAAAATCAATCCGAAATAACCTGAATTGCCTGATTGAATATATTTATCAATCAGGTCAATATCAGACAACTTATTTCTTTTTTTATTGAAAAAGATCATTCTGCAATTATATTACTAAATTTTTGAATTTCTGACTCCTTTTGTATTTCAATTCTGGCTTTATGTTCATTAAGAAAGTCAAAATAACTTTTTGATTCAATCACTACAATTCCGCCTGTCACATCACCATATTTTGGGGGAATGCCTCCTGTATAAACCGTCATACTTGCAATTCCTGTTCCGGGAATACCTGCCAGTCCATCTACTTTTACTCCGTCAATAAAAAAACTGGAAGAACCGGGTCTGGATCCTCTGATTATAATATCATTTCCCGATTCACTAACCTGTATTGAAGCATCAAAGGTTTTAAGAATATTGGGAATATTTCTGGAGTCGGGCATTTTCTCTAGTTCAGGTCCCATAACTGACATTTTGTTTGGTTCCTCTGGATCGATTAATTTGGTTCTTGTTCCCACAACTTCTGCCTCATTTTTAGTTGTCAAGTATTTTAATGACATACGGGTAGATTCCAGATATGTAATTTTATCAGGTTTTACGTAAATATTTGGTATCAGGATGTCATTGTATCCCAGACAGCTGACATTAATATTATACGAGCCTGGTTTAATAGTTTTTATCGTATAATTTCCATCGAAATCAGTCGCATCTCCGATTTTGTCTGCTCCAGTTTTTATGTAAACGTATGCATTTACCATAGGATCTCCTTTTTCATCCAGAATTTTTCCTTTTAGTGTTCCCGGTGCTTGCCCATAGACAAATGTAATTGATATAATAAATATTGTGAGCAATTTGAATTTTAAGGATTTTGTTTTCATGATTTTTGGATTTTTAAGTTTAACAATTATTTTTAATATAGATGTCACTAAAAACATGAATTCCATAAAAAGAATGTTTTTCTTCACTGTTTTCTATTAATAAATCAATTATCTTTGTAATTATTTTAAATAAATTTGGTTTTTTATATTTTATGATCAGAATTATAAAAGGTATGAAAATATCTGTATTTATATTAATCATTGTATTATTTGGTTATAATGCTGCATTTGGACAAAAATCTCCTGAATATATGCGGGCAGAATATTTACTATATATAATAAAACAGGTTGATTACATAAATGAAAAAAAGATTGAAACCTTTCGTATTGGTTTATTAGGTGACGAAAAAGGAATATATAACTCTCTTATTGAACAATCAAAGGATTTAAAAACTCCACTTGGTAAACCTGTTGAAATTGTATTATTCAGTAGTATTGATGAAATTTCAAACGTTCAGATGCTTTATGTTAATAAAGAAAAAAATTTCGATATCGGTAAAGTTATTTTAAAAACCAGTGGAACTCATACTTTGATAGTGAGTGAAAATTATGAATTTCAAAAATCGATGCTAAATTTTATTGTAGTCGATAATATTCTGAGGTTTGAAATCAATAAGGCCAGATTTGAAACCGAAGGACTTGAACCAAAACCATTATTTGCTGCTAAAGCAATTCGTGATAAAGCAGATTGGGAAAAGTTGTATATTTCTACTGAAAAAGAACTTGTTGAAGAACAAATTATCGTAGAGGCCCAGATAAAACAAATTGATGAACAAAAGAAGGAAATTGAACGTCAGAAAAAAGAGATACAAGAACAGGAAGAAAAAATTACTCTGCAGAAAAAGGAAATAGCAGAGCAGCAGGAACGAATTAATAAGCAGAAATTTGAGCTTAATAATTTAATTAAAAATATCAAAACTCAACAAAAAGTTCTTCAGGAAAAAATGGCTTTATTGGAAGAGCAACAGGTGAAATTGACAAAACAACAGGAAGAAATTGTTGAGAGAAACAGAAAACTTAACGAACAAAAAGCTGAAATAGAAAAGCAGGAGAGTAAAATAACCGAGCAGAAAGAAGTGCTGAGCGATCAACTGGAGAAAATTGAAACTCAAAGACTAATAATGTATTTGTTTTTCATTATGTTTTTGATGGTTTCCGGTTTAGGATACTTTATTTATCGTAGCTATAAAATTAAAAAACGTGCAAACAAATTACTGCATGAGAAAAATGTTATGATCATGGAAAGAAATGAAGAAATCATGCAGCAAAAAGAAGAAATTACTGCGCAACGGGATGAAATAGAAATACAAAGGGACAAGTTGAAAATAATAAATCAGGAAATTTTACAGGCAAAAGAAGAAATTGAAGCGCAACGGGATGAAATTGAGAGACAAAAGAATGTTGCTGAAGCGCAGCGTGATGAAATCATGGAACAAAAACGGGAAATTACCGACAGTATCTTGTATGCCCGTCGTATTCAAACGGCTATATTGCCTCCGAGAGAATTTATCGGAAAAAATCTGCGAAAATATTTTATATTAAATAAGCCTAGAGATATAGTTAGCGGGGACTATTACTGGATAACTGAGAAAGATGATAAAATAATTGTTGCTGCTGCCGATTGCACAGGTCATGGTGTTCCGGGTGCTTTTATGAGTATGCTGGGTGTAGCATTATTGAATCAGATTGTTGGTGAAGAATCTATTCTGAGGGCTAATGAGATATTAAATCATTTAAGAGAGGATGTTATTAATTCTCTCAGACAAACCGGAAAAGAAGGTGAAGCCAAAGATGGAATGGATATCGCACTTTGTGTCTTTGATACTGAAAACAGACAATTGCAGTTTGCCGGTGCAAACAATCCTATGTATTATGTCAGAAAAATTTCTGAAGAAAACAGAGAACTGGCATTAAAAGATGAACTACCAAGACATATTGCTGTAAATGAAAATTATGAACTTATTGAACATAAGGCAGATAAGATGCCAATTGGAATATATGCAGTAGAAGAATTGCCTTTTACAAATAATGAATTTAACCTAACCAAGGGTGATACTATTTATATTTTTTCAGATGGTTTTGCTGATCAATTCGGTGGACCTGCAGGTAAAAAGTTCAAATACAAACCATTTAAACAACTATTGCTTTCTGTACAGGACAAAGAAATGAAAGAACAGGAGCAACTTCTGAATAATGTAATTGAAGAATGGAAAGGAGAAGAATACGAACAGGTTGATGATATTCTTGTGATTGGAGTAAGAATGTAAAAAAAGCCGTTTAAAACGATTTTTTTTATTCACATACCCATTCGGTTTTTATTCCCTGAGGATCCGTATCAGTTGTTCCATCAACGCTGCTAAGATCTTCATCACAATATTCTCCCTGATCGGCTTCATTTTCAACGGTTGTCCCATCAGCAGCATATGTTACAATTTTACATTCTTTACAATCAGCACATGAACTGATAAAAAGAACCAAAGAAAAAGAAACAAGTATTAAAGCTATTTTTTTCATTGCTTTGCATTTTAATATTTAATGCAAAAATAAGTATATTTTAAATAAATAGTATTTTAATTAAAATATT
>JBDRPR010000443.1:0-3184 GCA_043826845.1 Bacteroidota bacterium | reverse complement strand
ATTGCAAAATATCAAGGAAGTCTTTCTTTACCTACTGGTAATAAGATGGATCATTTTTACTGCCCTACTGGTACAAAAAGCGATTTTTATATTGACGGGGCTTCGCCGATTGGAAGTTATAGTTATTTTTATCAGACGGGGGAACAGCTTAATAATAATTGTTTTTCAACATTGATTAATCAGTACCCAGCCTTAGGAACAAATGATTGTGAATCTGAGTTGACTCCTCAAAATCCAATCAGTGATATTTCAGCATCGCTTTCACTTAAACAATCAGAAATTGACCTGCTTGAAAACGAGTTTGATATTTTGAAAGACGGTGGAAATACCGAATATTTACTAACTTTGATTGAGAATTTAAGTAACAATAATTTTAATCAAACCTGCACAGAATTGCTAAATTCATCACCATATCTGTCTGATACTGTTTTATCAGGATTTATGTCGGTAAATATCAACGGTCATGCTGACAAAAAGCGCGATGTACTGGTTGCAAATTCACCTTTACCAGAAAATGCAAAACAGAAATTAGATGATTACTGGCTGCCGCCTCCATTCAAATCATTGGCTGAAAGCATGCAGACAGGGATTAATCCTTTGGAACAAAAACAGATTATTCTATCATCCTTAAAAACGGACAGGGATGAAACCATAAAGAAAATGATTGCCTATGGATTATACCAGGATTCAATTCCTGAAATGGAAGACAGTATTATTGATATATTACTGAATGAAAACAGTTTATCAGCAAAACACTATCTGGTTCCACTGCTGATTGATGAAGATAGATTCATTGAAGCCCAGGCACAGATAAATGAATATTCAGCTATCATTGCAAATATGCCTGAACCTGCAAGATTGTACTATGAAGAAAACATTCAGTTGATGGGTATTGCTATGGAATTAAAACAAAACCCAAATGATACGAATATTATAATCAATAATCTTCAGTTGCTGCAAAATCTTGCCGAACAGGTTGATGTTTCGGGCAATGTAATGGCACAGGTTTTACTTGAGCAGTTTTATCCCGAACTGTATGATTATCCTGAAATCATTGTTTTCCCTGAAATATATTCGGCAAAGTCTGGTAAAATAGCTGATAATAAAAATGATTATCCTTCTGAACAAGAGTATCTGATCGCATATCCAAATCCAGCAAACACAGTATTGTATATTGATTATATGTTTGAAGATAATGACATGAATATTATTTGTTTATACTCCATTGATGGCCGAAAAGTAATTGAAAAACAATTGCAGGGAAAACAAGGAAAGGAAGTAATTAATATTGAAAGCATACATCCGGGTATATATTATTTAAAATCAAGAATTGCTGTAAAGCAAATAGTAGTAATGAAATAAAATGATCAATAGAAAAAATATATTAACAATAGTTTTTCTGTTTTATGTAACCTTTTGTTTTTCGCAAAATATAAAGTTTAACAAAGCATATAATCCATATAATTTTACCAGCGGGATCCATAATATTTTTTATACGGATTCAGGTTATTATGCCTATGGAGTAAGCCTTCATGACACATTGCCATCTGGGATATTATCGATGTATTTGGATAGTATTGGAAATAATATTAATAAATTAATAGGCAATAGTCAGCATTTATATTATGCGGGATTAAATGAGAATATGATAAGTCACGGAATGAATTACTATCAGACAATTCTCAGGCAAAACTATTCTGATAGTATATATGGCAATGAAATTTTATTATTGAATTATTCAGGCACAGATACAATATGGGTTAGAGAGCTATATAAAGATTCTTTTACAATCCAGACATTAAATATGGTATGTATTGAAAATTATTTGTATATGATAGGAACAAAGGCATTTGATATTGATGATGCCGATCATTACGATGCTGTTGTATTAAAATCTGACACATCAGGTAATTTGATATGGTTAAATAGATATGGAGGCTTCAGAATGGAAATGGGGACAGCAATAACAAATACGTATGATAACAAATTAATATTAGCATCAAGATCATCAAGCATCTCTGCTGCAAGTTATACAGGGCAGTGGTTAATTTTTAAAATTGATACAACGGGCGGTATAATGTGGGAAAAAAACTATGGAAACTCATTATTAGATGATAAAATACCATACTCTATTATAGAAACCACCGACACCTGCTATATAATAACCGGTTCACTTGCCATTGAGAAACCCGATGCCTCCGAACGTCTTCGTGGCCGCATACTTAAAATTGACCGTAACGGAAATATAGTTTGGGACAGGTTGTATGGAGATAAAACAATTTTTACAAACGCATCAATAATTAAGGAAGCAGGGAACGCAGATCTGGTTGGAGTTTTTAATAACGGATTAAATAGCGGGTATCAAACTCCTTATAATCCATTGATTTATAGACTAACTTCTGATGGAAATATAATCTGGTTTCGCAAATACTATTTTAATGATAATATTTATGCCGACGCAAGTGTCATTAACTCCTTCGATTTCACGCCTGATGGCGGTTATATCTTTGCAGGTTATGGTACGGATACAGATTCTGTTCCAGCGCAGCGCAGTTGGGTAATAAAAACCGACAGCCTGGGATTTGACGGGCTTACGGATTTTACCGGCGACACAACCTGCCGCATGGAACAAATGAACGACACCTGTTATAACGACACGATGCTGGCTTATGTGCACCTCTATGGCGTAACCGGTCCTTACAGCATTACCTATGCAGGTTTTGCATCACACGACAGCCTGTATTACTCTCCCATGTTTGAGCCATACGTAACAGACAGCC
The DNA here is from genome assembly GCA_043826845.1 of Bacteroidota bacterium. Taxonomy (GTDB): domain Bacteria; phylum Bacteroidota; class Bacteroidia; order Bacteroidales; family CAYTAU01; genus JBDRPR01. The sequence continues at coordinate 404 of JBDRPR010000443.1, read as the reverse complement.
TGATCATCACCAATTCCATGCTGGGGGGGAATGATACGGTTATCAATATTATCTGCACCATTACGGATGGTATCGGGAGAACACTGGTGGATACGCTTACACTGAATGTGGCCTGCCTGGTTGGGGTGCAAAGGCCGTATCTGGAAGCGGATGCCGTTAGCATATTCCCCAACCCTGCAAATACCTCTCTGTTTGTTCAAGGTAAAGGAATTCAACACATAGTCTTGTCCGACCTTTCCGGCAAAGACCTGATAACCCAACCCTGCACCGGTTCCAAAACCGAACTGGATGTATCGGGCCTTGCTCGCGGGGTTTATATTGTGAAAGTAGTAACGGAAAAGGGAGTGGTTTCGGAGAAAGTAATCCTTCAATAAAGGGGATTGTTCAATGCAAAAGCGAGTTGT
>JBDRPR010000442.1:0-4270 GCA_043826845.1 Bacteroidota bacterium | reverse complement strand
GGAACAATTACAATAATTGATAACCTTGGAAACATTGTAAGTTACTTATTGGAAAACCCTTATATTTTACCACAACCAATTTTATACAATACAGGATTTTTTGAAAATCTTTGCGAGGGTGTATATTCTCTTACAATGACTGATATCAACGGCTGCCTTGAATCACTTGAAATAACTGTAGGAGTTGACAATCTTGTACCCCAGATAACAATTAGTGTATTGCCGGATTGCTATTACATTGGAAATCCTGTTGCATTCAATGCAACTGTGATTGATATGCCTGCAAGCGGAACAATATCATGGAATTTCGGCGATCCAAATGACCCTACACCAGGCACAGGCCTAAATCCAAGCCATACTTATACAGAATATGGTTACTACTGTGTAACAGCAACCATTACATCTTGCTGCGGAAATGTCACCTCAAATTCATTATATATATTTGTGTATCCTGATGAATGTGCCTGTGGTATTCCGCCTGCATCTAATTTTACCTATGATTATCCCGAAAATTACCCTTCAATTACAGGAAATGTGATGATTAATAATCAAAATGGAACACTTGCGTTTGAAACCGTTGAAGGAGACCTGATTGTCGAAAACGGGGCAAACCTGACTATAAATAATGCAGTAATTCGTTTCGGGCCAAAAGGAAGAATTCTTGTTAAACCCGGCGGAACACTGTATATTGTAAGTTCTCTTTTAACAAATTTACCAGATCCCTGTCATCAATATATGTGGATGGGGGTAGAGGTTCATGGATACGAGAATCTTGATTCTGATGATCCAGACCAGGGAAAAGTATTTATCAGAAATTCAACCATTGAACATGCACATATTGGTGTTCTGCTTGGTGCAAGAGATATGGATGCAATCTGCAATTTCAGTACAAACCTGGTAAATAATTTTGATCCGAACTTAAGCGGTGGAGTTGTAAGGTTTGACGGAACCGATGATCCGGATAATTACTTTATTAAAAACGGGGTGGATGTTGCTTTTATGCCAAAGAGTAACCCTGAAGCGGGATATAATCTGATACGAAATGCCTTGTTTACAGGTATATCAGGAACTGATTATTATTTGCTTGATGACAGGTACAATACCTCCAGTGCAAATCCATACCCAAACAGCCTGAACCCCTGGACTGCTCCTGCAAATTCATACCAGATATCTCATTCCGGAGTAATTGCTATGAACCAGAGTTTTGGAATATTCAATCCGATTACAAATTGTGAATTTAACGCCAAATGGCATGGTATCCAGTTAAAATCTTCTAAAATTAATGTGACATATTCTGAATTTGACCATACACGCTATGGTATTCGTATTGACGAGGTATTTCCCGGCATAAATGCACATAAAATTGAAAACTGCCAGTTTATTGACATTGCAGGGGTAATAAACCTTCCCGGTTTTGGTGTGGGAATCTTTGGCGGTGCTTACGACCAGGTGAGGTATAATTCATTTCAAAACACAGATACAGACCCGAATTTATATGAATTTGGCATGAAGCTGAGAAATACCACTAACTTTAATATTTCTGAAAACAGTTACCTAAGAAACGGAACAGGTATTTTGCTTCGTGACGGGCTGAATGGTTGGATTGGTGCAGATAATCCATCATGGCTTGGTAATGAATTTCGTGATTGCCGCCAGGGAATCGTAACCAGTGGAAATAACTCTGTGGTGGCTCTCAAATGTAATGATCATTATCATAATTCAGGAACATACTGGGATACATGGAATAATTCAGGAGTGCTCGCCGGGCAGGGTCAGGCGTTTTTCTCACAAAATCAAACACCGGGGGTACATTCGCCGGCAGGAAATTGGTTTCAGGATCCTTCATTCAAATTGCTAATTTCTTCGAATCCTTATTTTTATGTTCATCATTACACCAATGCAACACCAACTAACCAATACAGACCTGATCCGGTTTCTCCGGTTATTTTCAGATTGCCTACCAGTTGGGCTTATGTTGGAGATCAACAGTGCTGCCAGGTTTCTTTCCCTGTTCCCACCTACCTGTCGTCATTTTCAACTACGGTTTATCCTTATTCTGCATTAAATGACCTGAGGCTTGACAGGGCAAATCTTGTTACTGAAATGGACAATATGATTGCAAACCTTGATGAAGGGGAAACAGAGCTGTTGCTTAATAGCATTCAAACTGCATCGCAGGGAAATCTGAAAAACCTGCTGATATCTCATTCGCCATTGTCTGATACAGTTATATATTCCCTGATGTACGAAGATGCGCTTTCGTCAGGAAATTTCAAAAATGTAATGGAACGCAATCTGCCTGTTTCTTCAGCTATTGCAGGCGATTTTGTAACTTATATTGAAAATATGCCTCCGGGAATTAAAAACCAGTTGGAAAACCTGCAGGCAATGAATTCTTTGTACACTACTATTGAAACATTGAACAGAACCATCAGCCAGTTGGATATTAATTATTACAAATTGCTGAACGACATAGTTGTAACATTAACAGATACAAACAACAACCGGTTTGATGATGCCATACAGGTTCTGGAATATGACAATTCGCTGCATTCAAAGCAATTGCTCTTTGGAGCCTATCTATCAAATGGGGATTTTACATTGGCTGCACAGAAACTGAATGAATTGCAGGGAACAAGCCCCGATAACGATGATTTTGTATTATTAAATCAGATGTTATTGTCATATTTCTCTCAGGGGAAAACCGTTTTTGAAATTGACTGCGCTGATTTTGCTCTAGTTTATAATATGGCTGTGAGATGTCCCGAAAATCCGGCTATTTATTATGCAAAGAGTATAGTCTATATTATTACCGGCGAAGATATTCCGGATTGCCCTGACAATTTAACAGGAAAATCAATGATGGTACAGGCTTCGGGTAATGAGGGTATTGATAATGAAGAAATGTTCCTTGGTAAAAATTACCCCGATCCGTTTACAAATGAAACAAGGATACCATATAATATAACTGGTGAAATTTCAGGGAAGTTTTTTATAAAGGATTTGTTGGGAAGAATTGTTGAAGAAATTGATGTATTGCCCGGAAGAGGTGAAATCATCATTAATAGCAGTTATATGTCAAATGGGATTTATCTATATAGCCTGCAAGTCAATGAAATAATTATTGGGTCAAATAAAATGATCCTTAAAAACTAATTTCCTAGATTTTTAAATTAATAACTTGAACTATAAACTATTATAGTATGAAAAAGATTTTGTTTATTATTATAATATTGAGTGCCATGAAAGGGTACACTCAATACTTTGTTCCATTTGGCAAAGATTCCCTTTGGCGACCAAATTCCTGGAGCGTAATAGAAGCAATGTACAAGGATTCTAATCAATTATATATTGGAGGGGTTTCATGTATTTATGGGGGGCCAAACCAGATAAACAATATTGGAGTTTGGGATAATAATGAATGGACTACTTTCGACAATGGTTTTGGAAGCGCAAACAGCGGTACAACATGCTTTATGAAATACAAAGATTTTTTTTATATGGGAGGTTTTTTTTCAAATATACAAAATATTCCGCAAACAGGTCATATTTGCCGTTTCAACGGCACAAATTGGGAAGCAGTTGCAAACTCATACGGCGAAGTAAACAGCAATGTTTTTGACATGGTAGTATTTGATACACTGCTGATTGTGGGGGGGGGGTTTTCAACTATTGGGAGCCAGTATGGGAATTTTAATCGTATTGCTGCTTATAATGGAACTGATTATATTAATATAGGGTCTTTTATAGGATTTGGTATATATGCATTAGCTGTATATAATAATGAATTGTATGCAGGTGGGGGGATGATGACGATTCAAAAGTATTTGGGCAATCAGCAATGGGAGGATGTAGGAGGAAATTTTGATTATTGGGTTCAGGATATGCAGGTAGATACATTTAATAACTTATTATATGTTTGCGGTGGTTTTAATGTAGCTGATGATACAATTGAAACAGATAATATTGCTGTATGGGATGGTTTCAGGTGGACAAAAATAGGATATGGAAGTGGAGATGTTAATAATGTCAATACAATGGCATTTTACAGAGGAGATTTGTATTGCAATACAAATAATACAACTGCAGGCGGAGTTTATACAGGATATTTGCCAAAATGGGATGGAACGGATTGGTCGCCCGGGGTGCCCGGAGGTTTAAATTTTGAGGTAAATTCACTTGTTGTTTTCGATGATATGCTATATATTGGTGGTGGCGCCACTGGTCCCGGTCCTATGGATACGGCACAACGTACACTTGCAAGGTGGTA
>JBDRPR010000441.1:0-4994 GCA_043826845.1 Bacteroidota bacterium | reverse complement strand
CCAAAAAATCAAAAAAAAAATACCAAAATCTTAACAATCATGCTGAATATTTGCAAATTTTTAAATTACACGATTTTTTACATTTTATCTTCATGCAACAATTCAAAATTGATAGTTATTTTATAAAGACTACATAAAGATTTTTAACTATTGTATAAAGATTATATAAAGATTCCCATTTTGTCTATGGAATGTTGAGACAAAACAGGTGTAGTTCCTTATAGCAACAGTCGGGAATGCCCGACTGTTGTTGTTTTCTTGTACAACTGATGGGTTAATCCATCAGTTGATTTTTTCATCAGTTGAAGAGAAAAAACTGCTTCGTTTTTGAGGCAGCCTTATTTTGTGCCCTAAACAGGACTTCCGCTAAACGGCGGATAAACTTCTCATCCTGTTATATAAAAAAAAGCAAGCTAAAGCTTGCTTTTTTGTGCCCGAAACAGGACTCGAACCTGCACATTCTTGCGAATACTAGTCCCTGAAACTAGCGCGTCTACCAATTTCGCCATCCGGGCATTATTTCAAATTAATAATTTATTCTTTAATAAATTATTTTGCACATCTACATCCCGATAATCCCGATAGCTATCAGGACCGCCATCATGGCATATATCTGAAATCATGTATAAAAAAAGTGCCCGGGACAAGACTCGAACTTGCATGCTTTTGACGGCGCCAGCCCCTCAAGCTGGTATGTCTACCAATTTCACCACCCGGGCAATATAAATCATTAATTTTAAAATATATACAAAGAACACCGGTATGTCTACCATCCCGATAACCATCGGGATCACCACCCGGGCAATTTGTAGATTACAAAATTACAAATTTTCTATTATAAAATTTGTCATTTGTGAAAACAAATGATATCTGGTGTTCCTTCCGGTGTATATTCCATGATTACTATTTGGATAAAACATCAGATTAAAATGCTTATCTGCCTGTACAAGAGCATCAACCAATTCAACTGTATTTTGAAAATGTACATTATCATCTGCAGTACCATGAGCAAGCATATAAGGTCCTTTTAATTTATTAACAAAATTTATCGGAGAATTTTCATCATATCCATCAGCATTATCCTGAGGCATTCCCATATATCTTTCAGTATAGATTGAATCATAATATCTCCAGTTAGTAACAGGAGCAATTGCAATTCCTGCTTTAAAAACATCAGCACCTTTTGTCATACATAATGTTGCCATATAACCTCCATAACTCCATCCCTGAATTCCAATTCTATTTCCATCAACAAATTGTAATTCTGCAAGGTATTTTGCTGCTTCAATCTGATCAATAGTTTCAAGTTTCCCCATCTGACCATACGAAGCTCTTTTAAATTCAGCACCTCTCCCGTCTGTTCCCCTGTTGTCAACTGATACAATTATATAGCCTTTATTTGCAATGTGCTGATACCAGAGTTGTGTATAGTCCCATTCATTCATAACAGTCTGACGACCAGGTCCACCATATACAGTCATAAATACCGGATATTTTTTGTTTTCATCAAAATTAAATGGTTTTATCATCCATCCGTACAATTCTACATTCTCAGAGGTTTTGAAAGTGAACAATTCTTTTTTTGTAAACTTATAATCCTTCATTTTATCTATTAAAACCTGATTATCTTCAAGTTTTCGGATTAATTTTCCAGATGAGTTATATAATGATATAATTGTAGGAGTATTTGAATCAGAAAAATAATCAACATAGTACTTAAAACCTTTACTAAATTCAATATCATGAACACCACTTTCTGAAGTCAGTCGGGTTTTCTTGATTCCATCACCTGAAACTGAATATAATAATCTTTCGACAGGAGAAGTTTCAGTTGATAAATAATAGTATAAATTCAATTTTGAATCATATCCGAGAAACTTTGTAACATCCCAATTTCCGCTGGTAATTTGTTTAATTTCTTTCCCTTCAAAATTGTATAAATAAATATGATTATATCCGTCCTTCTCACTTGTAATGATAAAACTTTGTCCATCAGAAAGAAATGTTAAATTGTCAGTTATTTCAATATAGCATTTGTTAATTTCCTGGTACAATTTTTTAACCGATCCATTAGTTGAATTTGCTATAAAGATTTCCCACTTATTCTGAAGTCTGTTCATCTTTTGAAATGAAAGATTTTCTGAACTTTTCGTCCAAAGAATACGTGGAATATAAATATCTGTTTCCAGTCCTAAATCAACATCAATACTTTTATTTGCAGAAATATTATAAATATGAACACTTACTTTTGAATTTTCTTCTCCTGCTTTAGGATATTTATATTTGTACCATTCAGGATAAAGGCTTCCGTATGTAGTCATGTTGAATTCTTTAACATTGGTTTCGTCAAAGCGAATATATGCAATGTATTTACTGTCAGGCGACCATTCGTATGCCTTACTGAAACTGAATTCTTCCTCATAAACCCAGTCAGGAGCTCCATTGATTATTTCATTTACTTTGCCATCAGTAGTAATCTGAATTTCTTTGGCAGTTGTCAAATTATAATAAAAAAGATTATTATCTCTGACATAGGCAATTTTATTACCGTCAGGAGAAAAATCTGCCAGCATTTGTTTGCCATTTTCTGATAAATAAGTAAGTTTTTTTAATTTCATATCCCAAACATAATATGAAGCTTTGAAAGAATGTCGGTAAATTTGTTCATTATCTGTCGATAAAAGAATTTTTGTCTCATCAGCACTTAAAAAATAGTCTGAAATATTTTTAGGTTTTTTTTCCTGACTGATATCATTGAGACTGAAAATAGTTTCAACCTTTTTTCCTGTTTTGTATGAGTATTTATCAATGTCGCGATTTAAATTAATTTGTGCGTAATATTCTCCTTCTTCCATCGATTTCAAACCATCGATTGATTGTGGATAAAACGAATAAACAACCCAAACATCTTCCAAACTAATATCTTTTTTTTCCTGAGAAAAAATTAGACCTGAAAACAAGAGGATTATTAATAATGTTGCATAAAATTTAATCATAATTATATATTTAGTTAATGAATTGGTATAAAACGAATGACTTTTTTTTATTATTACAAAATAAGCTAAAAAAGATCAATGATAAAAGATAAAAATTGTAATACTATCCGAATTCATTTTTTGTTTTTACAGATATACCTCAAACATTTCTGATAATACAAAATAATGTAGCTTGAAAAAAAATGAAATTTGACTAGTTTATTTAAAATTATTTGCAGTTTATTTAGTATTATTGCATATAAAATAATTTTTAATTTGTGGGCTTTCTGAATAAAATAAAAACAACTGTCGGAAATTCAGTTCTTCGCAGTAAAGTTAAATCAAACAGCCGTGAAAGGGCTGTTTTCAACTTTGAAACGGCTAGAACTGCAGGTGTTGTGCTATACACAAAAGATACAGAATACTTCTCAGCTGCACAAAAGTTTGTAAAATACCTTAAAGATCATAAAATAGAAACATGGTCACTTGGATATGCAGATAGTGCTGAAGTAATAAATGCCTATGCATATCAGATAGGAATGAATCATTTTACTAACAAAAATCTTAACTGGTATAATAAACCAATTAGCTCAAGTGCTGATCAATTTATCACAAAAGAATTTGATCTGCTAATTGATTTATGTACAGAAAATTTTTATCCTATCCAATATATAGTCGGCATGTCGAAAGCTAAGTTTAAAATAGGTGGTTTTGTATCTGATAACTCCAATTATGATATGATGATTAATATTGAGAAAAATAAAAATATCGATTATCTTATCGAACAAGTAAAACATTATATATCAATCATCAAACAAAAAGATTATGTTTAAATTCTTAGGAACAGGCGTTGCTTTGGTGACACCATTCAGAAAAGATGAAAGTATTGATTTCATGGCAATTGGAAAACTAGTGGAGCACCTTATTGAAAACAAGGTTGATTATTTAGTAGTATTGGGCACTACAGGCGAATCAGCTACACTTAATCAGGATGAAAGGGAAGCAGTTCTTGAATATATTAAGGAGGTTAATAATAAGCGTTTACCCATTGTTCTTGGCATAGGAAATTATTCCACACGTGAGCTTCAGAAAAGTTTTAAGTCATATGATTTAAAAGGTGTTGACGCCATTTTGTCAGTTACTCCGTATTACAATAAACCAAATCAGTCAGGCCTTTATGAACATTATAAAGTTGCCGCAAATGAAAGCCCTCTACCTGTTATTTTATATAATGTTCCAGGCAGAACCGGAGTAAATATGTCTGCAGAAACAACTTTAAAGCTTGCATCTGACTTCAAAAATATTAAAGCAATAAAAGAAGCATCAGGTAATATGGGACAGATTATGGAAATAATAAGAAATAAGTCCAGAAGTTTCCATGTTATTTCGGGAGATGACGCATTAACTTTACCCATGATCTCTGTGGGTGCATCCGGCGTTATTTCTGTTGTAGCCAATGCTTTTCCCGGAGATTTCGCAGAAATGGTAAATCTTGCGTTAAAAGGCAATTTTGCTGAAGCTCGAAAAAATCATTATAAATTACTTGAGTTTATCAATCTCTTGTTTGCGGATGGCAGTCCGGGTGGGATAAAAGTTGCATTGAGTAGCCTGAATATAATTCAGAATTATTTAAGATTACCTTTGGCGACAGTTAATAAAAATGTTTTTAATCAAATTGTTGCGATGACTGACAAATTAAAATAAACACAATTTTTTGTTCAAATAAATATATTATAAACTATTAAAATTTAATACTATGGCAAAAGGAAAAGATGTAAAAAAAGAGACAAAAAAGGAATCTACAAAATCCTTAAAAGAAAAAAGAAAAGAGAAAAAAGAGAAAAAAGCAGGCAAATAGTTTATTCTATTTATATTTTACCTGTTAATTTATTACTGAGGCTATTAAATAGTGTCAGCAAGAAAACACCAATAATTTCGTTACTCTTGTTTTGAAAACAGTCATTTACACCAGTAAACTCCTGATTTTCAAAACTGCGAAAGCCTCATTCTTGACGTTTT
>JBDRPR010000440.1:0-13430 GCA_043826845.1 Bacteroidota bacterium | reverse complement strand
GCTTCATCATCATCATCATCAATCCATTTAAATTTAACGAATTTCTGGTCTTTTTTTGACAACAATTTAGCTTCCTGACCATTTCCCTCCCAAAAAAAAATATAATTTGAACCATTGACGTGTACATCCTCTGCGAACCATTCAGATAAACCACTTGCAGTACTTAATCTTGTATAAAGAACTTTTGTGGATGATTTAAAATGATATTCAATACTGTATTTTACCATTTCGAATATTTCAAATTTTATTTTCGCAAAATACTAAAAATAACAATAAATAAAAAAAAATCAGTTTATTTAATTCACTATGGCATTTTTTCATAACCAATTTGGTAAAAAACATTATATTTGTAGCCTGAAAAAATTGGATTACTATTATTATTAAAAAACAAAGTTTTTGTTAATAATGTGAGATAGTTCACCCGATTAAATATCAAAATGTCAGAAATTATGTTGTTCTGTATGGCGAGGTAGCTCTCCCGATAGTTATCGGGATGGTTAGAGCGTCCCGACGGTTCAGTCGGGAAGGTCGGCGGAAGTTTACAGGAAGTTCTTTTATTATTATTTGGCGAGGTAGCTCAGTTGGTTAGAGCGCATGATTCATAATCATGAGGTCGGCGGATCATTCCCGCCTCTCGCTACTTGAAAATGAGTGTTTTATAGACCGGTTAAAAAACCGGTCTTTTTTTTTGCACCAAAATTTGCACCACAACTCATTTTATTTGGAAAACAAATATTCTTCATCTTTTTTATCCAAAAATTATCAAAATCAAAATTCATTTTGTTTAAAATTCTTTTCATTTTTTTGCGTTTTATATTATATTTTTGAAATAAAACAAGCAATAATGAACCTGAATATTTATTACAAAGATACATATAAAAGATACTTTAACAGATATCTGAAACTAATCGAAAAAAAGATTACCGTATCGAGTGACCCCGATTCTGTTATTGACAAAATTTTCACTTATCTTCTTGCCAGAATAAAGAATTTTTCAAACGATAGGAAATTGAAGATTTTTTTTAAGGATCTGGATAAGGAATATAAAATAGGCAAACCATATGCAGCCGCACTTAAAGCCTTAAGAAAAAAAACCAAGGCATCATATTTAGATAAATATTCTGATCAAGAGATCACCAGACTGTTTGCTGAGTATAGAACATATGACACTCTAATCCTCGTACTTGAATTGGAAGAAGAAGACAGAGATAAAGAGAATTCCAATCAACAAACTATTAGTCCCGAAATTTATGCTGAATATGTTGAGAATTTAAAACCATATATTGACCAACTCAAAAAAGCAAGAAAAAATGTATTGCCAAAAATTTCAGGACAGCAAGAACAAGCCATTGACAAAATTAATAATTCAGATGTTCGCCCAATTAAATCGAGTGACTTTACAACCTCAAGACAAGTTTTAGCAATGCATTACATATTTAAATATATACAGGTTAATAATGTAGACAAAACTGATGTTGCCAGGTTTATTCAATTCCTCACAGGTAAGAGCTTTGACAACATTTATAAAAGAGTTCGTGACCCGCTGCGGGAGAATAATAAAACTTTAAAAAGTGATCTCAAGTTTATCAGAGAATATTTTAACAAATTAGAACTGAATGAAATCGTAAAAATGATTAATAATGAAATAGCACAATGCGATGGTAAAATATAGTACTCTGAATAGCGAAGTATAGCGCATTATCATGCAGCTATAATTTTCATAGAAATAATTGATTTTTTTCTTCTTGTTTATCAGCTTTATGTAAATATTGGGTAACCCGATCGGGCTACCCAATTCTTTTTTATGCCCACAACTTTGAGTAAAAATCAATAAACAAATTTTTATGGAAAATTTAGTTTTTACTCAACTCTCTGTTCAGGAAGTACGAAACATGCTTCGTGAAGAAGTAAAAAAAGCATTAAATGAAACTCCCCAGCTTCAGGGAAATCAATTACCGGAATATTTAAGCATCCAGGAATTATCTGAAATGATAAATCTGGCAGTACCCAGTATTTATGGTATGGTACATCGCAAACAAATTCCATATGTAAAAAGGGGCAAAAAACTCATCTTCGAAAAAACACAGATTGATGCATGGCTTAAAAACGGCAGGCATAAAACCAAACAGGAAATAGATATAGAAGCTGCTGAACATGTTCAAAGAAAAAGATAAATTCAGGATAGGAGTGCTATCCGACAATTCAATAATTTATTAACCCTTTAAACTATTTGTTATGAAGATTCAATTTTGCGTTGACCCGGAAAACATTATTGCCTTTGCAGATATTCTTGCAGGCGATGAATTGAAAAATGAGATTGTTGGTACTACAGAAGATGACCAATTGCTCATTGATGTGTATTACAGCAGAGACAAACAAGATGCCTTGGAAAATCTTGAAGAACTCGCTGAAAGTGATGATTAGTCAGAATTGACCGGCAGAAAGTTACTGCCGGTTATTTTTTATTTTATTATGGAAAATCAAAAAGAAAATATTCTCAAAAGAACAAATCAGGGATTGGAAGTCTTCGAATTTTATATCCCGGATCAGAAAACAGAAGGACAAAAGAAAAACATCAGGGCAGTTTTTCGTGAGGATGGTAAAAATGCAGATGCTCATGTGTTTTATTCAGAAAATCTTAAAACCTGGATTTATCACGACTTTGTTAATGGAGAAAGTCTGAATCCTTTTGACTTTGTTATGAAATTAAAGAATTGCAATTTTAATGAAGCTATTTCCACTATTAACAAAGATGTATTATTAAATTCAAGCTCTCCTGCCCCAAATGTACCATCCTTCAAATTAATTCAAGGAAATAATTATAATTATTGGTTTCAATATGGTGATTCTAATAACATATCAAATACATTAGAGCGTTATGGAGTTAGCACGCTTGCTTCATATATTTATAATAACGGAAAGAAAAACTTTGAAGTTAAAGCTTCTGATACCGATCCGATTTTTGCATTTTGTATCTCAGACAATTGTTATAAAATATACAGGCCCAATGCAACTGATAAAAAATACAAGCATCTATGGTTAGGAAAGAAGCCTTCTTCCTTTTCTGATCTCTTCGGATTAAAACAATTACCGGAGCAATCGGATTATATAATAATAGTTGAAGGACTAAAAGATACAATAACTGCAAATGCCAATGGTATTCCTGCAATTGGAATAGATCATGCCGGAACCAGATTAGTAAATCAGGAAATAGAAACTCTCAGAAAAAAATATACTAATATTATATTATGTCTGGATATTGACGAGGCAGGAATTAATGCCAGTAATAAACTCAGCAAGGAACACAAGCTTCCTCAATTAATATTACCCAAAGAATTGCTGGGAGAAAACGGGAAAGATATTTCGGATTATTTTCTTGAAAAGAATTCGGCTGAGAAACTTGACAAGTTAATAAGGGAAGCATATCAAAAACATACTGAATTAAGTGAGAAATTAAATCCGGTACCTGAAATAAAGGATTCGAAAACCTCAAAATTTGAAAAAGTGGAACGACTCATTGATCAGGTATTTTCTTTAAGATACAATGAAGTATCTAATGAAATTGAATACAAGAAAAAGGATTCAGATGATAATTTCACAGTTATGAATGAAAACAATGTGTACCGTTTTCTTCAGCACAATCATATTGAATTCTCAATGGCCAAACTTATGGCATTACTTAAATCGGACTTTGTTGCACGATTCAATCCATTTAAAAGCTATTTTAATAATCTGACTCCCTGGAACGAATTAAGCGATATTGATTACATTCAGAAACTCTCAGAATATATTCCAGTAACCGATCAGGAAAGATTTGCACTGCATTTTAAAAAAGCATTTGTAAGAACAGTTGCCTGTTCACTTGATGAAACAGTAATTAATAAGCAAGCTCTTATTCTGGTTCACGAAGAACAAAACAGCGGAAAGTCAACCTTTATTCGTTGGCTTTGCCCTGCTATATTACAACAGTACATGGCAGAAAATATTTCAACTGATAAGGACAGCCTGATTGCACTTTGTGAAAACTTCATCATTAATATGGATGAACTGGCGACATTATCCAGAGCAGAAATTAACAGTCTGAAAAGTATGTTCAGTAAAGAGACCATTAAAATCCGCAGACCTTATGACAAATGCCCAACTTCAGCTCCGAGACGTGCCAGCTTCTTTGGCTCTACGAATAAAGCCGAATTTCTTACTGATGAGACCGGAAGTGTTCGCTGGCTTTGTTTTGAACTGACAGGTATAATTAATTGGGATTACAAAAAAGATCTGAAAGTTGACGATATATGGAGACAGGCTTATTCTTTATACAAACAAGGCTTTAAATATGAGCTTACCGCAGAGGAAATAAAAGTAAATGATGAAGCAAATCAACAATACCAGATTACCACTCCGGAAATTGAGTTTCTTCAAAAACATTTCATTCCCGGAACAAAAGATGACCACGAAGAATTTTATCAGGCCACAGATTTTCTGACTCAAATTGGAGACAAATACCCCGGAGTGAAACTTAACCTGAACAACCTTGGAAAAGGATTAAAAATTCTGGGCTTTTTGCGAATCTCAAAACGAACAGAAAAATATCCGGTAAAAGGATACTATACAAAAATTATCAAAAGTTTCTAAATTTCTATTTTATCATGACTACATTACTACATCTCTGCAAATATTTATTTATTAAGCCATTCTATGTAGTAATGTTAAAAATATTCTTTACTACAAGCTTACTACCTTACTACTATATTGTCATTTGTAGTCATGTAGTAATCGTAGCAGCTGGGTTTTTAAGATTATTATTCATTTTATCAAATAAAGGCATTTTTAACAATTAAAAAAATAACCAAATGACTAAAACGACCGGAATCCGAATTGAAGTTCCACAGCATTTATATGAGAAATTGCAGGAAGAACAGGAACTCCGCACAAGTGATACAGGCAAAAAACCTTCGCTTGCATCAATTATTCTTGACTTTTGCAAAGAAAAACTTGACAACAATGTACATGAACATTTTAATGTACACGAAAGTGTACATAATTCAGGGGTTTCAAATAAGGTAGATCCAAATCTTGAAAAACATCTTAAACACAGGGAAGAAAATCTTGCAAAATGGGACAATGCGCTAAAAGAGCGTGAGAGAAAATCAAAAGAGCTTGAGAAAATTGTTTACCAGGAAAGGATGGAAGTTATGGATATGAGGAATAAAGTACTTGATGAAAGAGAAAAGGTTTACCAAAAAACACTCGAAGGGTCAGAAGCATTGGTGGACAATAAATTGCTGCAAGCAGAATTAAAACAAAAGGATGAAAAAATCAGGCAGTTGGAAAAAGAAAACAATTTTGCTAAAAGCAAGTTGTCAGGCAGCCGGGGGATTAATGACAAAGAAAACACAAAGACAATCTGGGAACATATTAAAGACAATTTGCCTTTAATTCTGGGAGGATTTGCAATATTAGGAACTTATCTTCTGGCCAAAAAAGACAGCAAGCCAAAACTGCCTGCACATATGGAAGGTTTATCAAAAATATTTAATCAGATGGATGAAAAGGAGCAAAAAGCACTTGGAGAAAAATTAGTTTCTCTTGCAGAACAGCATACTGACATTGTAAAAAAGAAAGATGAAACTTCAGGTGAACAAAATACACCATTTCAATTAAAAATATGACAGTAATAAACTTCAAAAAAATATGTCAGGCCGGCCATTTTTTATGTTTTGGTTATATTCTGAGTGAAATTTATGTGCAAAACCTAAAATTTCATGTACAAAACATTAATTCCGGTCGTTTTTTGGTCAATTATTGTTGGTTTTGATGTACAGTTATTGAATTATCAATTAAAAAGGTAATTCTGTTTCAAACTGACCACCCCTTAGATTGCAAAAAAATGAATAATAATAAAATATACTCTAAGTTTGTTGTGAAAAAAGTTTTATATTCGTATTTTGAACCAAACCAAATAAAATATCTACACAAACATCTCATTTTCGATGGTGTTTGTTCAGAAACACTCTAAACCAATTTATGCCTAATGCTATGACGACAACTCCAATAACTAAACTTATCGCTGGACTTGACGAAATTGCGACTGAAACGCAGAAATCCGAAGGATGGTGTTACTTCTGTATTCCAGAGACAGAGTATTTAAAGTTTGAGACTGAAGTGAAGGCGCTTTTGTCGGGGACAACAAAGTTGACTTCATTTCACGGTAAAAAATTTAAAGCCGACCAAGCAAATGAATACGAACAATTCTTTCGCATCATAAGAAGGTATGCGGAGAATTCCGTTCCTACAATTTTAAGTTGCACACTGAATAGCGAAAATTGGAAACAAAAATTTTTGAAATTTTGTGACCGAATTACAACAAATGTATTTACACAGGTTGGCGTTACAAATCAAGATTTGATAACGGTTTGCAAACAACTTACTCCAGGACTATTTTCATTTATGAGACTTATTAACCATTTTGGAAATACTAATGAACTGGTGATGGAAGTGGACAGTGATAGCTTAAAAGAAAATTATCCGAATCTTGACACAATTATCAAAGGAAACAAATTTACTGCGGACTTCTTAATGACACTATTGTATAACGCTTATAGAAAATTTCAATTCGCAAACTCACCTAAACTTTCAGCAAATGGAATTTCAGTTCTAAAAGATCAATATTCTTTTGCTATTCAGGCTGCTGATGTAATCGGAAACTTTTCAACTTCATATGTTTATTATAAACTTGGTAATACATCAAAGACAAGAATACTCAAAGGACAAATATTTGAAAAAGTATTTGGTGACAAATACGGATTAGAAAATTTTTCATCTTCTGTAAGACTTGTTGGTCAAAACGACCTTGAATTATTAATTGAAGGTGGGTTTACAATGGAGTTTACTGCTTATCACGAATAGACTAAAAAAACTTACAACAATGAAAAAAATATTTATCCATACAACTTTATTTCTCTTTTCAATCCTCCAAACAACTGCTCAAACATGGAATAGCGTAGGAACTGGTGTAAGCGGAGGTGTTGTATATGCTTTGACTATATATAATAGCGAACTTTATGTTGGCGGAGTATTTACAACTGCAGGGGGGAATCCTGCTAATCACATTGCAAAATGGAATGGTAGTTTTTGGTCAACAGCTGGTAGTGGATTAAATAACCCTGTTCTCGCATCCACTGTCTTCAATAGCGAATTATATGTGGGCGGCTTATTCACGACTGCTGGAGGAATTCCTGCTAACTATATTGCAAAATGGAATGGTAGTAATTGGTTGGCTGTTGGTTCTGGGATGGATAATGGCATTAATGCTCTTTGCGTCTATAACGGAGAATTGTATGCAGGAGGAGTATTTACTATCGCTGGTGGAAATCCTGCAAATCATATCGCTAAGTGGAATGGCAGTAGTTGGTCTTCGGTAGGAACTGGCATAGACAGTTTTGTAGTTTCTTTGACAGTTTTTAATTCACAGCTTATTGCAGGTGGAAGTTTTGCAAATGCGGGTGGCAACCCTGCTACTAATATTGCATCGTGGAATGGTTCAAGTTGGTCAGCTCTCAGTGCTGGTACAAACAACCAAGTTAATGCTCTCACAGTTCACAATACCGAACTTTACGTAGGTGGTAGCTTTACTACAGCAGGAGGTAATCCCGCTAACTACATAGCAAAATGGAATGGTTCCAATTGGGCAACTTTATCAGTTGGCGTAAATGGACCTATAGTCTATGATTTACATTCATTCAATGGAAATCTATACGTAGGTGGAAGTTTCACAACGGCGGGTGGAAATCCTGCAAATAGAATCGCTGTATGGAACGGAAGTTCATGGTCAACCTTAAGTTCGGGGATGAATTGGCCTGTTTTTATTTTAATGGACTATCAAAATAATTTATTTGCGGGTGGACTATTTACAACCGCAGGGGGTACTTCAACGAACTACATTGGGCAATGGACTAACTCATCATCAGTTGGCGACATTACTCAAAACGGCGAAATAATATTTTATCCAAATCCATTTTCCACCCAGACAACTTTGCAAGCAGACAATCCATTAAATAATGCAGCTCTCACGCTGGACAACTGTTTTGGGCAGACAGTTTCGCAAATAAAAAATCTCAATGGTCAGACAATCATTTTCAACCGTGACAATCTTCCAAGCGGACTGTATTTCCTTCGCCTAACACAAGACAATAAGGTAATTACAATAGACAAATTAGTAATCACCGATTGACACTTTGCACGACAGACATAAAATTAAGTTTTGGCGGTAATTCGAGCAGGCGGCTGCCTTGATTAAAACCCCACCGGAGCCTCTCAAAAACCGTAGTTGAATATTATTTTCTTTAAACTTTTTTTTATCAGCTTATTATTTTACATTTGTTGAGTGGAAATGAGGGCTGGTTTTAAAATAATCACTATTATGGAGGTTACAAGATCGTTAGGTGGTATAACTGATAAAATTATGAAAAGAACAAAACTATTGATTTTATTTACAATTCTTTTTCTTAATCAAAGCTTTTGTCAAGGCTATGATTCTGACATAAATTTATTTTTAAAGTCTGTTGCCTACATTTATGAGGAGAAAGTTAAAACAGAGGAAATAAATGGTTCATTATATGAACTATGGTTATATGACAAAAAAAATAATAGTTCTATTCCTTACTTAAATACTTTTACTGGTACTGGTTTTTTTGTTATTAGTGATTTAGATATTTATCTTGTAACTGCAGAACATGTAGCAAATACGACATCTCTAAATACTATTATTGTTGTAAGTAAAGAAAATGATTTACCTTTTCAAGTCAATTTAAAAGATATCATATATGAAAAGTCATTAAAATGGACCATAAATCCAATAGCTGACGTTGCAGTATTGCATATAGATTTAAGTAAAATCAAAGATACATTATTTATTAATCCGATGCCAGTTGAAATGATAAATGATAGTATGGAAGCACCACTACGTATTAGGGATGTAACTGTATATGGTTATCCTTTGAATTTAGGAATTGGAAAAAAATTGTCTCCTATTTCAAAAACACTTAAACCGGCAAGCGGAATCATCGAATTACCAAGGATTGATAACAATAAAACATGTGATTTTTTTCTATTGGATGACCCAAGTATAAGTGGATTCAGTGGAGGACCCGTAATTGAGTTGCCACAAGAAATAGGACTTCACGATAAGAAAATATTTGTCAAATCATATCGGCTAATGGGACTAGTTCATGGTACTTTTAATGATAAAACTGGAGGTTTTGCAGCAATTGTACCAGCAAAGTACATTAAAGAGACTGTTGACAGTGCACCTAGATATTCTGGATCTTATAAGTTTTATTACCCAGATGGTAAATTCTGGAGTGAAAGGATATATAAAAATGGAATACCTTGGTCAGTAATTTCTAACTTAAATTCTTTAGGAATTAATCAGGAAAAAGGAACTCTTTATGAAGGCAACGGAACTTTAATAATTTATGACGAAAAAGGTAAAATGATTGAAAAGAGAGAGTATCTTAATGGTAAATTAATAAAAAGTGAAAGTTTTGAAAAATAGTTATACCGCCCAACAGCAAACAAGAGTAACTGCCTAACAAAGATATACCTTGACAATAAAGTTGAAGATCGGCGATGTACGCCTGTTTGCAAAACATTAGGGGGCATTAAAAGAGAAAAATGACATATATTCCAAAACCAATAGAAAAACTAAAATCAAATTATTCTCAAAGAAAGCAAAAAGGATTAAACTCTTTTGATGATTTTGAAGATTTCCTAATTTGGTACAATGAACAAGAAAAGGAATGTTTCTATTGTGGTCTAAAAGAATACGAAATGCAGGAAATCGCAATTAAAGGAATATTAAAATCTAATAGATTTCCCAAAAATGGGATTCTCGGAAGGGGTCAAGCAAGAGGAGTTTGGCTTGAGGTTGATAGATTGCATCCCAAAGAGAATTATTCACGTGAAAATTGTGTTTTATGTTGTTATTTCTGCAATAACGATAAAAGTGATGTGTTTCACGGATTAGAATACAAGGGGTTTATGCAAAATCGAGTAGAATATTTAAGGAGGAAATTAAATGATAATAGATAGAGAAACGAATTTTGTGTATTTCAGTTCTTTGATTAAAGAAAATGTGAAATACTTACCATTTTGGAAACGATTAGAACCTGTATTAAACGAAAATCGGATAAGTTACGGTTTTATTGAAAATACACGAAACATTTGGTGCAGGGACTATATGCCTATTCAGAAAAACATAAATGAATTTATCCAATTTGAATATTTCCCTGATTATTATCTTTACCCTAAGTATATTGCAAAACTGACAATACCATCAGAAACAAGAATAATTGACAAAATCTCGTTGAAGAAACCCAAAATTATAGTTGATGGTGGAAATATTATAAAATCAAAAACTATTGCAATTCTGACAGATAAGGTTTTGCTTGAAAATTCAAATCTTGACCCTGAGACTGTAATTTCAACTTTTAAAAAAGAACTTAATGTTGAAAATGTATTTTTAATTCCAAAAGCACCTTATGAAATGACTGGACACGCTGATGGTATGGTGAGATTTATCAATGAAACGGATTTGCTTGTTGCTGATTACTCGAATGAAAGCAAAAGTTGGCAACAAAAAATGGATAAAGCCCTAGAAAAAACTGGTTTAAAAATTATTCCTTATCCATCTGAATTTGTTAAAGAGAAAAATGAAGATGGAGATTATGTTGCAAAAGGTGTTTATATAAACTTTGCACAAATTGGATATATAATTTTGTTACCTCAATTCGGATTAGAAATGGACAATATTGCTATTAAAAAAACAAAAGAATTATTTCCAGAATGTAAAGTAATTCCAATTAATTCAAATGAAATTGCAGTTGATGGTGGTGTTCTGAATTGTGTAACTTGGAATATTCAAATTAAAACTTCTATAAGTTTTAATAAACTTCCAAAACAAACCCCAAGTCATTTTGAACAAGAAAAATTTGTTTTTGAAAAATTGGATTTCTATTTATCAACATTTGACTATAAAGTAATAGCAAAAGGCTTTGAGATTGCGTGGGAGAATAATACTGGTGGCATCGTTGGAGACGGTGACTTTAAGAATATGACCTATCGCTTTTTAGAACAGGTTATTGAAAAGAATCATATACCACAAAATATTGTTGATAAAACAATTGATTTGATTTTAGAATATATGGAAAGTATTGGACAATATGGGTTTGATATAAGTGAAAACTAAGAATAACGCCCCCTAACACGAATTGCCATTATTTTTCAGATTGCAAAGGAAGGTGGGGTATTGAATTGTATTTCATGGAATATTAAGATGAATGAAGAAAATATAAGAATATGAGGACAAAATATTACATTAAAGAAAGAAATGAAGAACCAAGACAGTTTTTTATTGAATGTTCTGATAAAATTGAAGTATTCAATAAAATATTACCATTTATAAAGAAAGAAAATTTAGAGAATATAATTGAAAAAGTGAATATGTTTGCGGAGGATTTGAGTTCAGAATGGAAAGTTGAAAACAGATTAAACTTTATCGGAGTCATTGTAAAGGAAGATTTAAGCCTGATTGAAGCAACTCATAGCCACCACCCGATGCACCAGTTCTACGGAGCATATAGTCCGTATGATGAAATTGAACCTGTTGAAATTGAATCACTAAATGATTTAAAATATATACAAGTGAAATTTGTTTGTCATATGGGATTAAGAGATTAATAAAAACGGCAATATGTATCAATTAATTCTGCATATCCCTCATTCCTCAACAAAAATTCCCATTAAGGAAGGCTATGTGGTTAATGATTCCATATTGCAAAAAGAAATTCTGAAACTGACAGACTGGTACACTGATGACCTGTTTTATTCTCCTGAGGATATTATGCTTGTTGCCGATTTCTCAAGAATATTCTGTGACCCGGAGAGATTTGCTAACGACCAGATTGAACTGATGGCAAAAAAGGGAATGGGCGTTTTATATGAAAAAACAGACAGCGGGGAAATAATGCGAATAGTTTCTCCGGAATTAAGGGAGAAAATCTTAAAAGAATATTACCGGAGACACCACAAAAAATTAAATGAAGCTGTTAATAATCAATTACAGCAATATTTCCGAGCAGTCATTATTGATTGCCATTCCTTTTCTGATATACCTTTTATAAGAGATGAAGACCAGAATCCGAACCGTCCTGAATTCAATCTAGGCACAGATTCTTTTCATACTCCTCGAAAGTTTATAGATATTTCAATCGAATTTTTCAAAAATAAAGGCTTTTCTCTGGGTATTGACCGACCATATGAGGGTACCATTGTGCCATTAGAACATTACAAAAAAAATAAAAATGTTCATTCTGTCATGCTTGAAGTAAACAGAAAATTGTATCTGAAAGAAAATTCTAATGAAAAATCCGAGAGATTTGATATAATCAAAAAAGTGGTAAAGGAATATATTGTTTCTATTAGCAAATGCTTGTAGATAAAAGTCCAGTGCAAATTATAGCTTAAAATAAATCATTTCCAATAATTCATAAGCCCTCATCTTCATTCCACAAACTTAGCTGTTTTACATTATCCGTAGTTTCTTCTTTTTCCTCAAGATCGAGTTTCTTTTTGAGTTTTTTTACCATTTTATTTTCCCGCAGCTCATCCTGTTCAAGGATATTTTTCATCCAAGCTATATCTTCTTCTGAAAAAATATTTCTGAAAATTGTCCTTCCAATCCACTCTTCAATAGATGCCCGTGGATTCATGTAGTCAGTTAAAAAGTCTGCAAAATCCTCAATACTTTCAAACAGTTCAAAAATCATATACTTTGCTTTGACTGATGAAAAGTACACGAGCTGCACAGGAATATTTTTTACCGAAACATCAAGAAAGACATATTCTTCTTTTAAAAAAGCAATTAATGGCCTTGACTCAATAAAAAATTCTTTTTCCTTTATGCCCATTTCTCTTATCTGACAAAGCCAGTCTTTATTTCCCTTTATAAATGATCTGACATTCAGCATCGGCAATTCATTCCTGACCGTTTCATTATCTTCCAGAAAACTTAAAACATTCCTTATATTCCTGAAACTCCGGTAATGCTTGAAATACCAGAACATCCATATCATATTTTTCTTTATGTTACGGAAGAACTTATATCTGCCAGATTTGGTAAAGAGGTTCATTTTACAATTTGCTATTCATGTTATTTCTATTACAAAGGTAAAATGCAATTATGCAGCTATTCTGCATAAATACATGTTTCAAACAAATATATTACATATTTTTCTTCACTAGCGTTGCGTTGTTTTTAAAATATGTTCTTTGAAATGCTTGATATATCTTCGATATAGCATTTTTTATATCAGCGACGATTTGAAATCGTCAAACAATTCATCTTTGTTCTAAAAATAAAGATGAATCAAGGGAAA
>JBDRPR010000439.1:0-10952 GCA_043826845.1 Bacteroidota bacterium | reverse complement strand
TTATTAAACATATTAACGATGTTAAAGTAGTAAGTTTTAAACCTGAAATTAGAAGTCTTAATCTTTCTGTCGCTCAGAATTTTAAAAATCAGGTTACTGCTTTAATGACAGGGGCACCTGCAAAAGTCCTTATAAACTTTGATGGTATAAAATACGTTGACAGCACCGGAATTGCAGCTCTGATATCATTGCTTAAGTTGTCCAGAACCGGAAACGGACAATTAAAAATCAGTAATATGAATAAAGATGTTTTCGAACTGGTTAAATTAATGCAGCTTCATAATATCTTTGACATTTCAAAAGACCAGAGGGATGCTTTGAAAAAATTTGTTTAATTGCAATCAATTTATTACTAAATTTAAACTTTGGTAACTTATCAGTTTCAGTTGGAATTATAATATAATTGTGGGGTATATCTTTAAGTTTTATGTTTTAAGTTTAAAGTGAAAAGTTGAAAGTAAGAAGTTAAAGAAATTACTACTAATTTTTAATTATTAACTTAAAAACCTGCAAGTATCGAAAACCAAAAAAAAAAAAATAAACAGATGAAAAATGCATTCTTTACATCAATTTTATTGTTCTTTTCTTGTATTGCTTTTTGTCAGGAAAATGCAGTTCAGGCATTTAATTTAAAAAAAGGACTGTACAGGGAATATCCGGAATTCAGGAATAACAATCCGTCTTTTACCGACACAGTTTTCACCGACAATTCTAATACAACCGGAGATATGTTTTTTGGAACCGGAAAAATTAAACTCAAAACTCTGAGCTCTGAAAAAAAAGTCAGGTATATAAAAGGAGATATCTGGGGTTTTTGCGACACTAAAAATGTATTTATCAGATATGCAAAAGATTATCATCTACTATTGAACATTGGAGCTTATAGTGTGTTTTCAATGGATGTGAAAACATATAAACCCGGAATTCAGTATTTCAGCGGAATGTATATTCCAAAACATTCATACAGTTACAAGCTGCTTTACGCTCTTGAATTTAAAACCGGAAAAATTTATAGGTTGAACGAAATAAATATGAGTATGTACATTCTTGTGCATGATAATGATCTTTTGCAAAGATATGAAAAAGAAAAGGATAAAGGGAATAATGAAATAATGCTAAATTATATTGAGGAGTTTAATAAAAAGGAGCCAATAATTTTTAATCCCTTATGATAATTTCATCGAATTTATCATTTACTGATACGAATTGAATTTGCACATCTGATCGGTTTGCTTTCTGATTTTTTTCCTGAATTTGTAATTATCAACCTGATATCCGAGAGAAATGCAAAATCCAACTCTTTTCTTTTCTGGAATGTTCAATAATTCTTTAACTTTTTTTTCGTTAAACCAGCCGATCATACAAGTTCCTAATCCGAGATCATGTGCCTGAAGGCAAAAATGTTCACCTGCAATTCCAATATCTATCAACGGAAATTCTCTGTTTTTCACAGCTTCTCCTATTTGTGTTATTGTTTTTGGTTTTTCAATAACAATTACAATCATAACCGGAGCCTGTTTGGCAAATTTATTAAATGAAATTACAGGGCTGTATGTAGCTTTTGCAATTTCAAGAGAAAGTTCTCTATCGTTCACAACAATAAAAGTCCATGGTTGTGAATT
The DNA here is from genome assembly GCA_043826845.1 of Bacteroidota bacterium. Taxonomy (GTDB): domain Bacteria; phylum Bacteroidota; class Bacteroidia; order Bacteroidales; family CAYTAU01; genus JBDRPR01. Next base: position 9,330 of record JBDRPR010000439.1, on the reverse strand, counting down.
GCAGGCAGAAGGAGCTAGTCTGGCTGCTTCAATGCACATTTCTATTTTTTCTTTTTCAACAGTTTTATCAGAATATTTTCTGACACTTTGTCTGCTTTTGACAAGTTCAATAAAACTCATATTTATGTTTTTTTATCACTTAATTGTTTGAAATATTTTAAATGTTGTATTATAGATTTTTTCCAATATTCACGATTATGTGAACCTTTTAAAGAAAAGTACTTTATTGGAATTCCTTTTTTTCGGCAATTGTCGTAAAAATTATCATTTAGAGGTTTGAATTCATCTTCAGTTCCGCAGTCAATAATTAACTCATTTTTAATGTTTTTAAATTTGCTGATATTAGTCATTAAGGAATATTTTTCAGGACTATTTCCAAAAAATAAATTAATATCATATTCATCAGCAAATAACTCAGGTTGCAACAAACCGCTTGTACTTCCAGCAGCATTAAATAAACCTGGATGATTTGAGAATAAATGAAGGGCACCAAATCCCCCCATACTTAGACCGGTGATAAATATCAGATTGTGATCAACAGAATATTTTTGAAAAATGCATGGAATTAATCTCATAAAAAAGAATGACTCATATTGACAATTTTCACGTACAGGACTGTTTATATACCATGAATTATAAAGGCCATCAGGGCATACAATTATAAAATTGAGGTTATTAGCATATTCCTGCAATGGTATAATCTTGTTCCATGTTTTGTAATTACCTGAATAACCATGAAGAAGAAAAACAACGGGGTATTTTTCAATCCGGTTATAATTTTCCGGAACAAATACAAGTATAGAATCAACATTTGATAAATATGATGATTTGATTACATGTAAATTCTGAGAAAATCCCGAAAAAATGAATAAGACAAAAACTACATTTAACAAGAATCTCATTAATACTAATATTGTTTGTTACTGTTCGGGTATGTTATCTTCTTCTCCATTGTCATGACAAAAAAATGTAGAATACAGAATGAAGAATATCCAATGTAGAACTAAAGAAATTCCACATTCTAAATTGAAAATTCTACATTCTACATTTCACTTCTAATATAGTAACACAGAACAGTAACCATTGTTTAATTATTTAAAAAATTATCTCATGTCAATAATTTCAACTCCGGGAAATTTGGAAGCATCGAATTTAAACATAGAGTCAGTAAATATTTTGGTTGTTGTATATTGTCCAATAATAATAGTATAGATATTTCCATCTTTACCAAATCTTTTTATTTCATAGATTAAGTCTTTTGATTTGTCAATAGACAGGCGGATTCTGGAAAAGTCTTTTTCTAAGTCAATGGGAATTAAGTCGATTACATAGAGAGGTCGATTGGCTTCAAATTTTTCCTGTTTAAAATAATATTTAAAACCTGTTTCGTACATACTTAATATTTTTGCAGGATTTAAAACATCGTCGCTATTCTCATCAGGTTCAGAAATGTTTACTTCATTGGCATTTATAATATATGTCCAGACAGTTGTTTCATCAAAATAGGTTTCAGTTCCCATAAGGTCGAGTTTATATTTATTACCTTTTATCCACAATATACCTGTTTGCTTTTCTTCTATGTTCTCTTTAGCATTTTCCATTGTGAACTTAAAATCAACCTGAATACAACTGAATGATTTTGTTTTTTCGGAAACCTTGTCGAGAATATCTTTGGCTTTTTGTTCTTGTGCAAGAGAAGAAATTGTTGGAGCTAAAAAGATAAAAATTATAAAAATTGCATGAAATTTTCTCATAATGATCGTATTAAAAATAATAAAAATCAGGATTTATCCAGATTGTTCAAAAACTGTTCCAAAGAAACCATATCTGAAAATAAGACTTGTCTTGCCTTACTTCCCTCATAAGGTCCAACAATTCCTGCGGCTTCAAGCTGATCGATTATTCTGCCTGCCCGATTATAACCAATGGCAAATTTTCTTTGAATCAATGAAGTAGATCCTTGTTGATGTATTACTATCAATTTCGCGGCTTCTTCAAATAGGTCATCTTTCCTGGACAAATCAACTTCCGAAACTTCATTTGTTGTCACGTCAGGTTCAGGTAATTCAAATGCAGAAGTATAAGATTGTTGTTGCGCAATATGATTACATATATTTTCAACTTCGGGAGTGTCAACAAATGCACATTGTACTCTGGTGAGTGTACTTCCTTGTAAAATCAGCATGTCTCCGCGACCAATCAGCTGATTTGCTCCGGAGCTATCCAGTATTGTACGGCTATCAATCATTGAAACAACCTTAAATGCTATTCTTGCAGGAAAATTCGCTTTAATCATTCCGGTGATGATATTTGCTGAAGGTCTTTGAGTAGCAATTATCAGGTGTATTCCAACTGCTCTGGCTAATTGTGCAATACGTGCAATAGGAGCTTCAATTTCCTTTCCGGCCGTCATTATCAGATCGGCAAATTCATCAACAATAACAACAATATAAGGGAGGAATTTATGACCATCATTAGGGTTCAGACGTCGTTTAATAAATTTTTCATTGTATTCTTTTATATGTCTGAGTTGGGCTTTTTTCAAAAGATTATATCTGATATCCATCTCTTTCGTCAAAGAATTTAATGTCGCAACAACTTTATGCGTATCTGTTATTATTGGTTCTTCTTCGGTTGGTAACTTTGCAAGAAAATGTTTTTCAATATGAGAATAAAGTGTCAGTTCCACTTTTTTAGGGTCAATCATTACAAATTTTAGTTGGGCGGGATGCATTTTATATAACAAAGATGTTATTATTGCATTTAATCCAACAGATTTACCTTGTCCGGTAGCACCTGCGACCAATAGATGAGGCATTTTTGCAAGGTCAAATGTAAATACTTCGTTGGATATTGTTTTACCCATAACAATTGGCAGATCAAATTTCGATTCCTGAAATTTTTTCGAAGAGATAACCGATCTCATGGAAACAACTTCAGGATTTAAGTTCGGAACTTCAATACCAATTGTTCCTTTTCCAGGAATTGGAGCAATAATACGTATTCCCAATGCAGCCAGACTCAGGGCAATGTCATCTTCAAGATTTTTTATTTTCGAAATTCTTACACCAGGTGCAGGAACTATTTCGTACAGAGTAACCGTTGGGCCTATGGTTGCTTTAATTTTATCAATCTTAATATTGTAGTTTTGAAGTGTCTCAACAATTTTATCTTTGTTGGAGTTAAGTTCTTCATCGGTGACCTCTGAATTACCTGATTGATGATCCTCGAGAAGTTCAAACGGAGGATATTTATAATTAGATAAATCAAGAGTGGGGTCAAAATCGGTCAGGGGTTCAACGATCCTTGAATCAACGAATTCTTCTTCTTCAGTATTTTCGATATCAAGTTCAATGTCATTATTGTTTAACCCAGTCGAAATATCATTGTCTCCTGATTCAGCAACATCATCAGTTATTTGATTCTTTTCTAAAATAATATCATTGGATGACATTTCATTATCATTTTTAATATCTGTTAAATCATTATTATCTGCATCAACATCTTCATTCATTTCACTTCCAACTTCACTACTGATTTCATCTTTTATATAAATATCTTTCTTTTTAATCAATTTTTTAATCCATTGAAAAGGATTATCAAAAGAAAATAGAGTAAAAACAAAAAATGAAATTAATATCAGGAAAATCGTCCCGATGTTTCCCGCAAATGCAGAAAACCAAGTACTTAGAAAATATCCGTGAGCGCCGCCTAAAAGGAAGAATTTTGTTTTAAAAATAAAACCTAAAGTAAAAGATAGCCAAATTGTTATGAGAATTGAGTATTTAGTAAACTTGCCAAGATGTATTAATTTTATATTAAATAGCCTTAATCCTGTAAATATTAATATGAATACAAATGAAAATGAAGCAATACCAAACCAGTCATGAATGAATTTATTGGATAATATTGACCCTGTTTTACCTGCCCAATTGTCAACAAGAATATCTGTAGAAAAAATAAATTCGTACCAGTTGATACCCAATTTGCTTTGATCTATTTTCCATGTGAATAAGTACGAAATAAAAGATATGGCAAGAAATAATCCGAACAGGAGAATAATTGCCCCGAGGCTGAATTTGAATCGTTCACTTTTTAAAAATCCAATACTTTGGCTAAGAGGTGTTTTATCCTTATTTTTTTTCTTGTTTTGTTTCAATGATTCACCTTTTAATTATACCTAATTAACCAGTATGAGAATTAAATACAGATAATTAGCCTTATTGCCCGCCGCCTAACATACTTTTAAATTCTTCCTGAGTCATCATTTGATAATCTGAAGGCACTTCGAAAATTTTAGGTTTAATCTTTGATTTGGTAATTTCAACTGCAGAAAAGGTCATTATTAAGTCTTCATCCTGAGAATTATTTACTGAATATTCCAGCATAACTCCTGTTAAGTCTTTGTAATTTTGCCAGTTTGCATCTTTAACATTTAATTCATCAGTGGTATAAGCAGTAATTTTATTTCCATCTGATTTAATTTCAGTCTTTTTACATTTATAACCGGCAATTTCTTTTGTTTCGTCAAGACTTACAATCTCAGGTTCAGTCATTTCTGAAATTGCTTTTTCATTTTCTTCTTTTGATGATTTAACAGCCATTTTATTACCAAGCATATCTAATAACAGAACAGTTTCTTTTGTATCTGAATTACTTATTGTTATTACTGTTCCCATAGCAGTTACCATATCTGTTCTTGCCTGACCTTCTTTATAATATACAACCTGTTCGCTGGGCATTTGTGCTTTCTCGGCAGCACTTAATTCTCTTCCTTCATATGTAATATTATATTTAATAGTTCCTTCAAAATAATTCTGAGATTTTGCAATTGTAAAGATAAAAGTACATAATGACAATAATACAATAAATGATTTCATAATTGGGTGTTTTAAAATTTTACATTAGGTTATTTATTACTTCTTCCATTTCTTCTTTTGAAACCCGATTATAGCCGGCAGGAACAATAAAATCTTCATCTTCAACTTCAATATTTTCGAATTTTGTAGCAATCAATGAAGTAGTAATTCCAAACATTTCATATCTGTATTCCATGCATACACCGGGTATTGTTTTAAAAGGATTAAAGAAATTTGGATCTGTCACTTTAAATTCATCAGTATAATAAATCGAAAAATTTTCAAATTCTCCATCCTTAAAATTGATATTTGCTTTTTTACATTTAAAACCCGCGATCATTTTGGTTTCGTTGACAAATTCAATTTCCATGCCGAGGTATTCATTATAACCAAATGCAGATTTCCCATCATAAACGTATTTTTCGTTCATAATTTTTAACAACGCTGAGTGAGTTCCGTTTTCAACATTAGATATTCCTGCCATGCTAAAAATACCCATCCAACCTTCAACCTTTTGTAAATAGCTGTTTTCTTTAAACTTGTATGTCATTGAGGTTGGAAGAAGAGTTATAATTGGATTTTGTTTTTCATCTTCAAGATATGTTATATCATAAGTAAGAACACCTTCATCCATTTTTCCGGATAATAAACTGTCACAAGAAGAAAACAGGAAATAAAAACCTGTTATTAAAAAAAATACAAGAATATATAATGTTTTTTTCAATTTGTCAACTAATTAATATTTGAATAATTCCTGTATGGCAAAAATAGAAAATTAATTTTATTAAAACAGATAATTATTTTTAAAATTGTGTTTTTTACAAAGAAATTGATCTTATTATCAAATTTGCAGCAGTTTCCGTTTCACTATTATTAATTGTCAATGGAGGTGCAATAAAAATTGACCTGTTATTAAATAAAAACCAGTTCAGTAAAACGCCGTTTTTTAATCCATTTAATACTGTTTTTTTAACATGTTCAAATGATTCTAATTCAATTGCTAAAAATAATCCAATGCCTCTGATTTTTTTTACTTTACCGGAATTTTGAAGTATTTCTGACAGGATTTTGAAATTTTCATGAACATTTAATAATGTTTTTGTATTCGATATAATTGAAATTGTTTCAATTGCCGCTGCACATGAAACCGGATTTCCTCCATGAGTTGTTGCATGCCCTTCCAGTGGATGTTCCTGATTAAATACTGACATTATATTTTTTGATGATATAAATGCACCAAGAGGCAGCCCTCCTCCTAATCCTTTTGCTAATACCAAAATATCAGGAATTACGTTGAAATGTTCAAATGCGAACATTTTTCCTGTTCTGCCTAACCCTGTCTGAATTTCATCAAAAATGAGCAAACTGTTGGTTTGATCGCATCGGTTTCGGAGATGTTTTAAAAAATTATTTTCTGGCATTATTATTCCGCTCGCTGCCTGAATCGGCTCAATAATCACGCAGGCAGTCTTATCTGAAATAATTTGCAGATCATTTAAATTATTAAATTCCAAAAATCTGATGTCCGGAATAAGTGGAAGAAAATCTTTTTTGTACTTCTCATCACTCAATAAACTGATTGCACCTAATGTACTCCCATGGTAGGCATTTTTAAATACAGCAATTTCATTTTTCTTAGTGTATTTTTTTGCAAGTTTGATCGCTCCATCAATTGCTTCACTACCACTATTAACAAAAAATGATGTTTGAAGTTTATCAGGCAGAATATCTGCCAATAATTTTGCCAGTTGAATTTGTGGAGATTGAATAAATTCACCATAGACCATAACATGCATGTATTTAGCAAGTTGATCGTTTATTGCTTTTATTATAGCAGGATTCCTGTGTCCAAGATTGCTGACGGAAATTCCAGATAAAAAATCAAAATATTTCTTTCCTGCTTTGTCCCAGACATAAACTCCTTCAGCTTTTTCTATATCCAGTTTAAAAATAGAATGTTTTGTCTGAGCAAGGTTATTTTCAAAGATTTCTTTGTTGGTCATAAACTTAATAAGTTTTTGCAAATATACAAAATTGAAGTCTATTCATTTATCGGAGTATAATGCTGAATGAATATATACTTTGAATGGTCATAATTTGCGTTTCTTTTACAAGCAGCAGTAGGCAGTTGCAGTAAGCAGAACTGCCACTGCTAACTGCCGCTGCAAACTTTAAAAGGCAAGTTATCCCCGATTGAAGTATATAATGTCATTGTTTTGATAAATCAAAATTTAATCGGTTATATATGAGTTGTTTATTTCGCATGAATATGCAATTATCAAAAACTGAAAATCATTTTTTGCTGTCATTCATTGTTATGATTGTTATTTTTTTTATTTTTACCCACAAACAAATTAAAAAAATCATGAAGAAAATATTATTTCTGCTGCCGGTTTTAATGCTATTCTGGGCTTGCAACAATCAACCCGATGATGAAAATTCTACAGATATTGATTCACTTGAAAATGACATTGATTCAGTCAGCACTGAAGTTGAGCTTGTTTATCAGGTTCCTTCACCTGATGACTTTTTTTCACTTGTTGATCCAAAAAAATATCCTTTCAAATCAGGTTTGATCATAGATGAGAAAAAAGAAGCGGTAAATCAGCAGGCAAAAGAACTGAGACTGGGAATTATTGTTGCTGACATGGCTTATCTGAGTACTTTTGATCAGTTGACCACTTCGGTAAAATATTTTACCCGTGTAAGAGAATTGTCGGATCAACTGGGTCTTACATCTGTAATTCCGGTTCAGACAATGCAAAAAATTGAACAAAATATGGCAGAAAAAGATTCTCTTAAAAGCATAAGTGAAAATTCATTCTTTAATATCGTTCAGGCTCTTGAGGAATCAGGCAATGGAAAAACACTTGCTGTTATTTCTGCAGGCGGATGGATTGAATCAATGTATCTTTCTACAAATCTGGTGAAAAAATTTTCTGCAGATGACCAGCTTGTACAAAGATTAATGAGTCAGAAAATAATCTATGAAAATGTTCTGAATAATATGATCAGGTTTAATGAATCTCAGGAAGTAAGTGATCTGATTACCAAATTTGAAACAATAGGTGCTGTTTATGACAAAGTCGAAAAGGAAATTATTGCCGAAAACACTAACAAAACTGACTCTTCATCAAAAGTTATCGGAAATAAGAGCAAATGGATTATAGATGAAAATACATTTAAGGAATTTAAAGTTCAGGTTGAGGCTTTAAGGAATGAATTTGTAGAACAATATTAACTTTTAATTTATATTAATAAATGCCCACAAAAAATCATCAAACAATATGATTGTACGGGTATTACATGTGATCTTTGTTTAATAAATAAATAAAAAAATAAAAACATGAAAACGATATTATTTTTTGTTCTGATATTTATTGGATTAACGTCTGTTGGTCAGGATTGTGTCTTTATGATGCAATCGTACAGGAGTGGGATAAAGGTTCCGTATAAGTATGACAATCAGTCAAAAAGTGGTTTGTTTGTTGCCGGAAAGACCAGTGAAATCAGTATTATTTGTCAGGAAGGGAAGGATTATAAAATTGTTTTTGCCGTTTCCAGCAATATTCTTAAGGATGTAACAATTTCTGTTACTGATGAAAGTGGAAATGAATATTATACTTTAGGCACTGCAAAGACAAATAAAGATATTGAGTCGAAAAGACAATTTCTTCTGAATTTAAAGGATCAGCAGCTGACAATTAAAGGATCAAAGCAAAAACTGCAACTGAAAGCTGATATTGAAAAGCTGGAATTGGAGATCAATCAGGTGCAGAATGAAGCTGCAATAAGGGAATCGCTCTCAGGTTCAAAGACATTTTTTGAATTCACCCCCGCTGAGACAATGAATATTATCGTTAAAATAGGCATGAATGAGGGAAATGTTTCGAAAGGCTGTATTGCAATGATAATTTCCAATAAAATTTCAGACTTTGTGGGATTTTAATACAAAGCTTATCTTCTCGTATTTGTGCGTTAAATAATTTACAGGAAAATAATTTCGATAACGAAGGTATTATGGTTTGATAAATTGTTTGTAAAAATCTGTAACAAAATGAAACTATTTTTATTTGCATTTAGTATAAAATAAATGTGATTAAAATCCATATCTCTTAAATTAACCAAATATTAACCAAAAAATAAAAATTATGAAAATCATTAAAAGACTGTTAAACAACTCATTGGGTGGGGGTAAAGCGCTTTTAATAGCATCCCTGTTTCTTTGCAATAATTTTATTTTCGCACAGCCGGGTCAAAAATACGCGGAAGGGGGAAATAACTTATCTCCAACCAGTCGTTTAGGCAGTAATAATTTTGAAGATTTGAATTTTTATACCAATTCACAAAAATGGATGGTGCTTACAAAAGAAGGTAATTTTAATGTATTTGGTGGATTTACATTGACCAATTTTGTCGGTTCTCTGTATGGCGGAATTGTTGGTTACAAACCTGATGGTAGATTTTTTGA
>JBDRPR010000438.1:0-7062 GCA_043826845.1 Bacteroidota bacterium | reverse complement strand
CCAATGACTGTATACCAAAACTTACGAAGTGAGAAATGTTAATTATAATCTTTTTTCCCTGATAAGTATTTTTTTAATTGAGTTTTATCCGAAAAAACCTTACCTTTGAATTCTGTATAAAAAAAAACTATAATTATGATAAAAATGAATTTTTTTCTGACTGGTTTAGCGATTGTATTAATATCAGGGCAATTATTTAGTCAAACAGCCGCTTCTATTGATTATGAAATCAATGCATTGAAAACAAAAAAAAAAGATGTTCAATTACAGATAAAACAATTACAGACTGAATTGCAAAAGATCAATTCTGATATAGATGCTCTTGAAGCAAAAAAAACAGCCTTGAACACTTCTCCCGGAACAATTTCTGCAACGGTAAATTCCCTTGAGGGAATTCTAAGAAGCGAGCCATCTTCTCTTGGAACTGAAATAGCCAATATAAAAGAAGGAGAGAAAATAACCGTTTTTCGTGAACATGACGGATTATACTTAAAAGTTTCATATATGGGTAAAACTGGTTGGCTCAATTACTCAAGTATATCAGGTAACCCTGAAGTTGATAAAATACTCAACGAAAATAAACAGCAAGATCAAAATACTTCCACAACTGTTGTCAGGACCGTTGACACAAATGATCCGAAATATTTAAGATTGAGCAAACTATATGGCAAAGATAAAGCCATGAAGATTATGAATGGTGAAGTTTTTAACGGAATGAGCCAGGGGATGGTTATCGAAAGCCTTGGTCAGCCATCGTCAAAGAAATCTGTTAATACTCTGGATGGTGCTCAGGAAATCTGGACTTACGCAAAGAAAGAAGTCGTTTTTCTTAATGGTGAAGTAAACTCATGGACAGATAAATAGTGTTTGTTTTTACAAATCAAGATAAATAAATAGAGGAATTATTGTTTTTAAATAGCACTTATTAGATGCTGGATTCTGATCTCTTGTAACAAGTAATCAGCGATCAGTAAACGGTGACCAGAAACCGGAAACATACTTTAAGAAACAAATAATTTTTTTTTTAGTCCTGATTGACTTTATCAATTTTTTTTTCGGATTCTCTTTGTATTTTTGCAGGTATGGCAAAATACGCGTGCGTCTTCTTTGATCTTGACAGAACAATCTGGGATTTTAAAAAAAATGCAGATTCAACTTTCAGAGATATCTATAATAAACATAAGCTGGGTAATATATTTGAAAACTTTGATTCTTTTATCTGCATATATGAAACAATCAATGAGAAATTATGGGATGATTACCGAAAGGGATTAACTACAAAAGAAATTCTTAGGTATGAACGTTTTCGTAAAACCCTTGAATATGTGGGAAATAAAGATGAAAATCTCGCAATAATAATAGGTGATGAGTATGTTTATGATAGTCCGAAAAAAACCGAAGTACTTCCACATGCACATGAAACTCTGAAATATCTGAAATCAAAATACAATCTTTATATAATAACTAATGGATTTAAGGAAGTTCAGGAAATAAAACTGCAAAATTCAAAACTGAAAGATTATTTTGCTGAAGTATTTATTTCAGAGGATATCGGGATTCAAAAACCAGATGTAAGAGTAATGCATTTTGTTTTATCGAGATTAAAAGCAAAGCCTGAGGCATGCATTATGATAGGCGATGATCTTAGTGTAGATGTTGAATGTGCTAAAAATGCAGGTATAGATCAGGTATATTTTAATCCTGAAAAACTTATACATTCAGGTAATCCGACATACGAAATAAATGATTTAATTGAATTGAAAAGGATTCTGTAATTGTTTTAATAACGGTAAATTATTTATAATAAATTTTATGCGTACGTATAAACACATTAATCAGTCAAAAGTAATTTAATGACTCAAAAAAAATATAGATTACTACCTCGTTTTGTCAACCTGCTTATTATTCTGGTTATTATTTTAACCATGAATAATGTAAAATATTGGAAGAGAGATAATAGAGTTATTAGTAACGATGTAATTTCTTATTATGCCTATCTGCCTGCTTTATTTATTCACAATGATCTGAAATTTGATTTTTTGGAGCAGAACAAAGAGCTATATTCTTCTCAATTATGGCCATTAACAACTTCTGATGGAAAAAAAGTTATTAAAATGAGCATGGGTCTTGCAATTCTTTATACACCATTCTTTCTGATAGCTCATGCATATGCGAATATTTTTGATTATCCTGCTGATGGATTTTCTGAACCATACAGGTTTATGTTGCTGTTAAGCAGTATTTTTTATTTGTGTATCGGACTAAGGTTTTTAAGAAAACTTATGCAGCAATATTTCGATAATATGGTTGTTTCTTTTACATTGCTATTATTATTCGGGTGCACAAATTTGTTTTATTATGCCACATTTGAATCAACTGTTTCTCATATTTACAGTTTTTCCCTGATTGTTGTTTTTATTTATTATCTGATTATCTGGCTTAATAAAATAACATTTAAAATTACAATCTTTTTAGGTCTTCTTATAGGAATCATTTCTTTGATACGCCCCACAAACATAAGCGTAGCAATTTTCTTTATATTAATTGGTATTACATCTTTCACTCATTTTAAAGAACGGATTTTTTTGCTGGGTAAAAATTACAAACATATACTCTTGATTATCCTTTTGGCATTTTTAATCTGGCTTCCACAATTAATATACTGGAAATATACAACAGGGCATTTTTTATATTATTCCTATGGTGATGATGAGAAATTTTTCTTTAACGACCCGCAGATTATTAATGGTCTTTTTAGTTACAGAAAGGGTTGGTTTTTATATACACCACTTATGTTTTTTATTGTTTTGGGAATGATTATTTCTTTTAAAAGATTCAAGGAATTTGCATTGAGTAATGTAATCTTCTTTATTGCTATTGTTTACATTACTTTTTCGTGGTGGTGTTGGTGGTATGGAGGTGGTTACAGTGCGCGACCAATGGCGGATTTTTATGGAATATTTGCTCTTTCGCTTGCTGTTTTAATTGATTGGATATCAAAACGTAAACTTGTAATAAAGACAGTTCTTGTTACACTTCTTGCATTATTATTTGTTCATGGCATTTTCCAATCAGCACAATATCATTATGATGTAATACATTGGGATTCAATGTCAAATAAAGCATATTGGGATAGATTTGGCAAAATGAGTTTTCCTGATAATTATGATGAGTTGTTGGAATATCCTGATTATGAAAAAACAAAAACAGGAGAACAGGCAATAATACCTCTGGATAAAGTTCCTCTGGATAACCGATTAAGAAAGTAGTAATTCCAAAAATTATTTTTTTATTCTACTATTGATTTTCTGGTGAAGATGGTTTTATATTTTTTGATCAATATTTTTTTATTACGGTTCGTAATATGAATTATTTAGAATTTTCTGATAATTATCTTCTTCCATCAAATCTTGCAGACTGATATCAGGATTATTTTTCAAGTATGATGATACAATTCTGTATCCAAGCCATACACATGCTCTTGCCGGTGATTGATTTGAGAAAGGTGTTGTAAATGGTCCGTCTTCAGTATATCTTTTCAGATTCATATAATCTGTGGAGAAAAGAAGCTTGTTGTCAATCAGATTCAACCATATATTTTGCTCATTTTCTATACACCAGTTTAATTGGTTACTTGAAAATCCCCATAATATTGTATCAGATTTTTCAGGAAATAATGATTTAAGAAAGTATTGTATTTTACCCTTGTAAATCATATGACTGATTAAATCATTTTTTGAATCATTAAATTCAAATTGTGCGTTTGTCCATGCCCTCATGCAATCAACAGGCAGCATATCTCTGGTCATTTTGTACTGCATGTACCAGGGCAGTTCCATTGCTTTGTAATATGTGCATGTATTCCCTAAATACTTGTCCAGACCAATTCCGATAAAACCTGAATCTGTAACTATTGAATGGTTAAATCTTGAAAAATAAAAATATATTTCAGGAATAATGCTGTCAGGATAATAGTACTTATAGTATTTAAATGCCTGATTTATTTCTTTTTCGACGTCTTCAGTTGATGAATAAATATCTTGAGTGTAATCATAGACTTCAAGATTGATTTTATCAGTCAGAAAAAGTTTTAAATGATCTGGGAAAGTGATATTGTCAATTCCACCAATCGCAATAATCCTGTACGTAAAGAGGTCGAAAAAATTACCGTATTTTGCAGCAAAAGCAGGAACAGTTTCATAAAGACTATCAGTATTTAATGCAAATAAGTCACGGTCGAATCGATGAAATCTAATATTAGCATCAATATTATTTACATCAGGGATTAAAACAGGACTATCGTTTTTACAACAGTAGAGAGAAATGAAAAATGCAATTATTAACCAGAATTTTGTCATCATTTGTTAATTGTCAGAAAATTAAATTTATGTAATAGTTAAATTAATAATTTATCAAATTTATACAACTATTTTTTTTACCGAATAATTTTTTTTGGGAATTATAATAAAAAAAAATATATTTTTGTATCATTAAACCAAACAAATTAAAAGTTTTAAAATTATGAAAAAGTCAGCAATCGCAATCATTTTAATCATATTTTTTACTTATTCCTATGGTCAGAAATTTTCCGGTGGATTTGCAATTAGCCCAATTTTATCATGGATGAAACCTCCTATTACCAAGAATATTGAGACTGAATCTATGAAATTCGGATTTGGATTTGGAGTTACAGGTGATTATAATCTTACCGATAATTTTGCTTTTTCTTCAGGTATCAATATTAATAATTTTGGAGGAAAACTTAAATTCCTTGATTCAATACCTGAATTTACTGTTGATAAAGGTTCTTATGATTCCAGCTATGTTTTCAGTCCTAATGCAGTTGTTTTATATAAAATGCAATATGTTGAAATTCCTTTTTCATTGAAAGGAAAAACCAATGAAATTGGTTATATGACTTATTTTATGAAAGCTGGCCTTAATCCAATGATACGTTGGCAAACCAAAGCAGACGTTACTCAGGGGAACATCTCAAATGAAAGCATTATGAAAGAAGTATCAGGATTTGCAGTCGGTTACAGTTTGGCTGGAGGTTTCGAATATTCATTTGGAGGGAACACAAAACTTTTAGTTGAATTGATTTATCTTAATGGTTTGACAGATATTACCAAAACAAAAACATATAGTGCTTCTTCAAAGCAGGAAAATAACGAAAAAATCATTCTCAATTATATCGCTTTGAAATGTGGTATTTTATTTTAACATATTCATTATAAAATATTTTAATTCCGGTTCAATATTCTGAATCGGATTTTTTTTCTGAAACGATGAAAATTGCATTAGCACAATTAAATTATCATATTGGAAATTTCGAATACAATTTCAATAAAATAAAAACCTGTATAGAGAAAGCCAGATCTTCTAAAACTGATCTTGTTGTTTTTTCTGAAATGTCAGTATGCGGATATCCTCCGTTGGATTTACTGGAAAACAGGGATTTCATTGAAAAAGTAAATCTGTATATCGGGAAAATTGCCGAATTGTGTACAGATGTAGCAGCTATTATTGGCGCCCCAGTTATTAATCCTGACAATAAAGGGAAGAAGTTATTTAATGCGGCTTTGTTTTTATATGGTGGCAAAATTCTGGGGAAACAATTTAAAACATTATTACCAACATATGATATTTTTGATGAGTACAGGTATTTTGAGCCAAATTCGGTTTTTAAAACTATTTCATTTAAAGGTGAAAGAATTGCACTGACAATTTGTGAAGACTTATGGGATGATCAACCTGTTGAAAATAGTTTTGCAAGAAGCAAATTATACGGGATTTCGCCAATGGAAGAGCTTGAAAAATCAAAGCCATCCTTAATTATTAATATTGCTTCATCGCCTTTTTCATGCAGACAGGAAAACGTTAGAGAAAGCGTTTTAATAGGTAATGTAAAAAAATATAAGATCCCATTGGTATATGTGAATCAGGTAGGTGCAAATACCGAATTAATATTCGACGGTGGAAGCATGATTATAAATAAAGATGGAAATATCATTAATAAGCTTAAGCTTTTTGAAGAGGATTTCGTCAAAATAGACCTGAATCAACATGATATTCAAAAAAAACCTGATACTCAAACCGGTGCTTATATTGAAAAAATTTATCAGGCTTTAGCATTAGGTATAAGGGATTATTTTTTTAAGGCCGGATTTGAAAAAGCAATTCTGGGTTTAAGTGGCGGTATTGACTCAGCGGTTACACTAGTCCTTGCCTGCAAAGCTCTTGGAAATGAAAATGTAAGAGTTTTGTTGCTTCCGTCAAAATTTTCATCACAGCATTCTGTTGATGATGCAAGTAAACTTGCTGAAAATCTGGGTGTAAAATATGAAATAATTTCAATTCAAGATACAGTTGATTCTGCAAATGCCTTATTAAAACCTGTTTTCAGAGGAATGCCTGAAAATATCACTGAAGAAAACATTCAGGCAAGGATACGAGGTGTGATTTTAATGGCATTATCCAATAAATTTGGAAACATTCTGCTCAATACTTCCAATAAAAGCGAAATTGCATGTGGATACGGGACTTTGTACGGAGATATGTGTGGTGGGCTATCCGTAATCGGAGATGTATATAAAACAGATGTTTATAAACTTGCTGAATATATTAACAAAGAAAAAGAGATTATTCCTCTGAATACAATTCAAAAACCTCCATCAGCTGAACTTAAACCTGATCAGAAGGATAGTGATTCTTTGCCTGTGTATGAAATTCTTGATCAAATATTATACAGATATATTGAATTGAAAGAATCTGTTTCAGAGATCGTAGATTCAGGGTTTGATATTGAAACCGTTTTAAAAACTATAAGGCTTGTTGATGTTAATGAATATAAACGCTTTCAGTCTCCTCCGGTTTTAAGAGTGTCTTCAAAAGCCTTTGGTATTGGCAGGAGAATTCCTTTGGTAGCTAAATATTAATAACTGATGTTACGCAAAAGCAATATAAAGAAGATTCCTCACTTTGTTCGGAATGACATTGCATGTCTTTTACAAGAGGGAGAGGGTGGGCGTCCAAATAAATAATTTAAATTGAGAACAACTA
>JBDRPR010000437.1:0-2952 GCA_043826845.1 Bacteroidota bacterium | reverse complement strand
TGAAAAAAAACATGTTTTTATGAGAAATTACGGATATATATTTCTGTTCAGCTTTTTAATTTTAGTTAACACAATTTATTCTGCTAATGCCCAGAATAATGAACAGTATTTTAACGATAGCCTTGTGAATGCAATTGTTTCATCAAATCCGGAAAAAGTAAAAGAATTCATACAAAAAGGTGCTGATGTAAATTATGTGAATTATGATGGGACATCTGTATTAATACTTTCTATTATTGGAGGAAATCTTGATATTGTTGAATATCTTATCAATGCAGGAGCTGATTATAATAAAGAATTTTTTTATATAACTGCTTTGTTTAATGATGAAGGATATATAATTTCAGAAATAATGACCTCTTCTCTTATTGTTCTTGCGGTTAATTCAGGAAATGTTGAGATATTGAAATTTCTTCACAGAAAATGCCGTTTTTCAATCAGTAATCCGGACACTATTAATGACAATGGAAATATAAAAATTATACCGGTGCTGCATCATGCCATCAGGAGTGGAAATATAGATATAATCAGATATTGTTTGAATAACAGGGCAAATGTTAACACTACTGATGAGTCAGGAAATACAGCCCTTCATATTGCATCTGAAAAAGGCAGCACAGATATTTTGGATCTTATTTTAGAAAAGAATCCTGAAATAGATATTCTAAATAACGGCATGGAATCTCCAATTCTGACAGCTGTTAAAAACAAAAATTATCGAATTGCAAGGTTGCTTCTTGATAGAGGGGCAGATATAAATATAACAGATTATGCTGGTAATAATGCTCTTTTTTATTCCGTAAGGGGCAATGATACCTTGTTTGTCAGGTCTATTATTGATAAAACCCCCATGAAAAACCTTACTGATTCTTTTTGTAATTCGCTGTTAATTGAATCAATAATAAATGGCAATAATAATAATGAAATGATCCGCTTTTTACTGACAGAATTTAAAAATAAAACAACACACGTTACAGAATGGATATATTATGCTCTGGAGAATAATAGATTTGATATTGCAAAGGATATTATCACACTATTTAACTTTGATGTCAACCAACAATTAATAGGTGATCTAACTATAAATAATCCTTATGCGGGTGCAACCATTCTTCATGAAGTTATACGGAAAATGGTGTTTAATTGGGGAGATGATGTTTATTCTCCGTTTATTGATTTTTTAATTGAGAGGGGGGCTGATATCAATCTTAAAGACAACAGCGGAAAAACAGCACTTTTTTTTGCTGCAGAAGATTCTTTAACTACTGAATACCTTATTTTAAAAGATGCTAATGTAAATGATGCTGATAAATATGGACATACACCTCTTTGGAATGCCATAAGTAACAACAACTTTTCGGTGGCGAAACAATTGGTTGATCATGGTGCCATTTTCCCGGATAATCAATCTGACCTTTTCATTAATCCAACAATAAACCAGAACCTCGAAATGGTTAAATTCATGGTTGAGCATGGGGTATCCCTGCAATTTAAAAAAAATCATCAGATTGAGGACTTGAGGTATTATGGTAATTTACTTAGTCTGGCAATAGACAATGTAAATCAGTATGACCCAATAGGTAGTCTTGATATGATAAGATATTATATGGAAATATGTGGATTAAAGGTTAATGCCAAAGAACAATTTATTTACGGTAATGATACCATCATTAGGACTGCATTTTTCCTGGCAGTCACAGGAGGAGATACAACTATAGTTAAATATTTATTAGATCGTGGTGCTTTAATAAATGATCGGGATCATGAAGGAAACACTCCCTTAATGTATACAACTGATTTGAATATGATAAAACTGCTTGTAAATAGAGGTGCTGACATCAGACATAAAAATAAGAAAGGAAAGACGCTTATACATGATGCAGCATCCTTGAATAACACTTCTGTAATCAATTTTTGTATTCAGAAAGGTTGTAATGTAAATGAAACAGATAATTTCGGGAAGACTCCTCTTCATTATGCAGCCGGAAATAAAAGTATGAACTCAATTAAATTGTTGTTTTTTGCAGGAGCGAAGCCTGATGTCAGGGATTCAGAAGGGAAATTTGCTTTAGATTATGCAATAAAAAACAAAGATACTTCAGCAATAGATTTTCTTAAAAATCCATGTATGGATGTAATCAGTATTTATGAGTCGGGATATTATGATTTGATGCTCACATTAAAATTGTCAAAAGAAATTTTTAATCAGAAAGATTCATCCGGAAAAATTATACTTCATAAAATTATTGATGATGGAAGAATTGAATTTCTTGAGAAATTTTCTTTAAAATATCAGCAAATAAATTATTGTGATAATAACGGAAGAACACCGCTTAATTATGCGATTTTTACTGGAAATATTGAAGCTGCAAAAATCCTGATTAAATCTGGTGCAGATATTAATAAACCGGATAATCATGGTGAAACACCTCTATTATTAGCAAAAAGAAGAAATTTCATTGAACTCACCACATTATTAAAAAGTAAAGGTGCTTCAGAAATTAATTCAATTAACGAAAAACCCGGATTGGTATTGCCAATAGGCCACATTAGTGGCATTAATGATATTGATTTTTCATCAGATGATAAATATATGCTCACTTCCTCAGGCAACATTGTTAAATTATGGGATTTAATGCAAGGGAGGGAAATTAAAAGTTATAATATTATTCCATCATCCGATAATATCTGTTTTTCTCCTGAAGGTTCAATGTTTATAACTTCAGATAATTACAGAGTTTCATTCTGGGATATTCATACGGGTGAATTTATTAAAAAAGTGATGATAAATAATGTACAGGACTGGGACTATGGTATAATTCAAAATAAGTCTGTACTTAAGGTTGAAAAGGAAGGTGGGTATTATCTTTATAGACCTTTGGTTTCCTACAATGACTCTGTTAAGGTCATGCTTTTTGATATGCATACTGGAAAGAAATTATTAAATCTGCC
>JBDRPR010000436.1:0-6683 GCA_043826845.1 Bacteroidota bacterium | reverse complement strand
ATGTATATCCGATATATATCAAATCGAAGAAGTCAACCTTTAGCTCGGCGAAGCCAATCCAAAGGACAGGATACCCGCCCACTATAGCTGTCGGAGTGATCTCAGAGCTTGATTTTAATTCGATTGATCGGGATTTGCAGCATCATACATCAACTATGATTGGATTAATTTTGAACAGGAAATAGTATAAGATGTTAACATATCTATTGCAAGTTATAAATTGGGTTATTCATTTTTTATTCTGGTTGACTTTATTATAAAGAAAAATATACCCACACAGATTATAAGTATTCCTGTACAAAATATCCACCAGTTAAAATGCTGAGGTATGTACTTACAAGTAAGTTCCACAATGTCTTTTGTCCATGAGTAATTAATAATTTCTTTCCATGTATAATATTTTAAAAGAAAATTTATATAATCTAAAATAAATGAAATAATTACAACAATACTACCTGATATAAGAAGAAGCCATTCATATAGTGAAATCCGGACTTTGCTCTTTTTATTGGAAATAATAACTATTGACAGACCTAATATAATCATTAATAAAGCACAAATTACTGGAGCAATTACAGGTCCGACCCAGGTAACAGGGATTAAAAACAAAATGTCCCATGAAAGCAATGATACGGGCCAGTCAAGAAGAACTTTCAGAAACACATAGTAAAAAATATCCCAGATTGCAAAGGAAAATATGAACCATGCAAATCTTTGAATTTTGTTTTTTGCAGCAATAAATCCGATTGACAGTAACATAATGATAGTTGCTGCTTCCCTGAAAAATTCCGTTGCTCCAATATCATAATCAATAATCTGAAGTGGAAATTCGAATCCAGAGGGATAATATAAAGCTCTAAGGTAAACAACCACAGATGATTCTAAAAATGCCATTGCAATACTGAATATGGTTATCCAGACAAGTGTTTTGATTAATTCTTTACTCATATTAAATCAATTTGATTATTTTTTCAGTTTCTGAAATTAATTTTTCCCTGGTTTCACAACTAATGTTGATTAAACGAAAGGGATTTTCGCCTTTAATAGTTTTCCATCGCCAGTCTATTTGATCTACAGTTATATAGTTGCCATTGCTATACCACCATGCAGTATATAGTTTTTCATTATCTGAAATTAGTTCTGCCGTATAAATTTCCGTATTGCTGATATGTTCAATGTTGATCTTTTGAAATTCATAACCACTGCCTTTCCAGCAAATATATGGATTATGGTCGCTCCCGTAAAAGCTGGAATATGGTTTAACATAAACCATTGCATCTTCATTATAAAGTTTCAGTACATTCCTGTGCATGCTTTCTTTTGCAAATCCGGGTACTGATATAGAACTTAACTGACTGTCATAATCAGATTCCCTGCTATTGTATGTTTTATTGAAAATTAAAAATCCCGATATAATAATAAGAAGCAGAAGATGGTATAGGTATTTCCATTTATTAAGTTTGATTTTTGGAGTTATGATTTTTTTTCCGAACAGGCTGATAAAAACAGGGATTATAAAATACATCGGAATCAATGTATATATCAGTAAACTTAAAAGACCAATAAATTCATGAGAAAATGATCCTGTTTCTGAGCGGAAAACTATAAGTACTACAATCCTCATTAAATTTGTGAATACTATAAGTATAAAATTTATTGAAGATAAAAGCATAATTCCCCCAAAGCTTATAGTCATCCTGTTTCTGCGTTCAAAAACAGTAATAAAAAGTAGCATAAGAATAAAGGATGTGATAACCATTTTTAAACCGATGCATTCGTAATCTACAGAAAATGATTGTCCGTTATGAAAAATAATATTTCCGGCAACTGTGTTTTCAAATCCTGCAATATTTAATATTTTTCCGGCAAGTATTGTCAATTTTAACCGGATTGAAAAGCTGAATATATTTATTAAATATCTTGTGATAGAGCCTATTAAAAGTATTAATATTAAAGTCCCGTTATTTATTTTTCCATAAGTGTTTTCGATAATAAAAAGCAAGGCAAAACAAAATGCCAGATAATATAAAGTTAAAACAGGAACAAAAAAGCTTATTGCAAGGGTAATCAGGCTGATATAGCCATAACGGTTTGAGAAAACTTCCCTGTGTTTTATATAAAAAATCAGAGGAAGAAATATTAATCCAAGATAAAGATTGAAATCGGAAATGAGATATTTATTTAGCAGACCAAAGGCAAGTATAAAAAGAGCAATAGCTGCAATAAACCCTGTAAATTTTCTGCTTTTTGTATAGTAGTGATATTTAACAAATAATATATCAAGATAATTAATCCGCATTCTTATATTCCGTATTGATATGTTTATATAAAAATTGAATGGCAGCATAGCTGATTATAAAAAAGCAGGAAAAAAAGATAGTCATTCCAAATACTGATGAATTTTTTATCGGATGAATAAAAACATTGACTATATCTCTGGCTAAGGAAATAGGGTTGAATATTATATCCCAGCTATTCCATCTGAAATATCTTCCGATATATACGCCAAAACTACCTGCTATTAATGCGCATATTGCGAAACCCCAGCCGATTTTTGCATTAAAACGACGAATAATTATTTTTTGAAATTCGTATAGTGATAAAAATCCGAAAAGCATACCGTTCAACGCAAAGGTCAATATCAGTATCAGGTCAAACCACAATGGAATATCATTTCTTTGCCATAAATGAAAAAGATCAGTAATTATATATGGTGCATTCGGGAAAAAAGGAAACCAAACAATAACTGTCAGAAAAAGAATTATCCGTGATTTAAAATGTTTATCATATTTGCTGTAAACAGAACTTATAATAAACGGAATAGCAGCCAGAAAAATATTCCAGATTAAAAATATAAATGTCAGATTGGAAGTGAAGATCATCCTGAATGTCAATAAACCCAATCCGAAAAAATTTGATAGAATCAGAAACAACAGAATCCTGTATTTTTTTCTTTCTAATATTTTATTTAATAATGATTTAATCATTTATTATTGATTTAATAATTCCATAAACTTTGGCAAAAAAATAATCAGACCTGTAATAATTGATGTTATTGTTGAAAAAAGAACCGCACCTGCTCCAACATCCTTTATTTTACCTGCTTTATCATTAAATTCCGGTGAAACAAAATCTACAAATTTTTCTATTGATGTATTAAACATTTCAGCGATAAATACTAATCCGATACAAATAACAATCAAACACCATTCTGTTAAATTCAGTTTCATTAGGATACCGGCTGTAATAACCAGAATTGTAATCGAAGCATGTATCCACGAATTATGTTGAGTTTTAAACATATAAAATATTCCGCGGAAGGCATATATGAAACTGGAGCCACGTTTTTTCAGTGAAAATTTTTCAGGATTTGTCATTTCTAAAATAGTTTTATTCGTTTGATAAATAAAAATACAGCAACCAGAATACTCATTATAATTAATGCCCATTCGTGAGGTTCAGGCACAGCGCCATATGATTCATTAAAAGCATTGTTCAGGCTGGTTCCTGTTGCAGGTTCATCTATATCGAATCTTTCATAATCATTTTGAGTTTCCAGAACGATCAGACTGGATATAGGAGTCACAATATGCGCTTCTTTTGCTACAGAAAATAATTCAGAATTTATTAAATCTTCGTTAAAGTGATTATGTCCAGCTTTTTTCAAAATCTGGTTATATGCAAACATTCTCATTAAAATATCAGGAGCATTTCCTCCTTTGTAAACTGTATCGCAAACAATTTGCATTTCAGACAGATCAATTATAGCGGTATTTTCAGCTTCTTTTTTTACAGGAAAGATTTCTTTGGTAATAATTTCATTTAATTCTTCAACAGTTCCTTCTTGCTGATTAAATACTCCTGATTCCAAAAGAGTTTTAATATAGGTAGTATTGTTTTTCCCGATATTAAAAAAGTAAACAGGATTTTTCAGTTCTTCCAGAAACTCATAAGTTTTTGTATAGAAACCTGAAGGTTCAAGGTCTGACAGACAGGGAGTATCTGATGAGGAGTTTGAAATAATCAACGAATTTTCAGTATAATTTATAAGATAAACTGGGAAAAGGGAAAAGTTTAACTGGTGTAACTGAGAAAAATACAGATCTTTATTTTCCTCATTCAACAAAGTGATCTCGTCTGTAAAGATATAAACCTTTTTGTTTTTAATAATATTCCAGATTTGATTGAAATCACTTTCAGACCAGGAACTGTTTATGTCAAGGTAAATATTCTCAGGGTTAAAAGAAATATCATCTGTAGAAATATCTTCAACATGAAATGATTTGTTATTAAAGCTGAAAAATCCTGACGATAGATCAATTTTTGGAATAGTGACTTCCCAGTTTTTTCGGTAATGGCCTTTATAATTATAAGAATCGTGTGTTTTATTAAAAAAACCTGGGAGAGATATTTGTAAATCTTTGTTGACTTTATCAAGGGATATTATTATTTCTTCTTTTGAATCTTGAAAATCAGGACCTTCGAAATAAATATTATTAAGTACCAGATCATTATTCTGCACTTTGAGAGGACTTGAAAAACCGATTTTAAATTTTCGGGTTGAATCAGGAGAACATGGAAAAACCCTTACTACAACTTTATTACCTTCCTGCCATGTAACTAAAGAAGGATCCCTTTGTTCGTAACCGACAATGGTTTCATACGCACTATCTGCCTTTTCTTTTGTTGAAAGTCTGGCTTTTTCTTCGACTCCGTTGATCCATAATGATAAAGAAGTTACAATACTGCCTTCAGGCATATAAAATGTATATATTGCTTCTTCGTCAGGTCTCCACCAGCTATCATTATTTTTATTTTCTATAGTAAGGGTTTTTTCAGTATAAGCAACACGAAATCCCGGCATTAATTTAACATCAGTGTTTATATCATTTGTAGTCAAGTGATTTCCTGACCAAAATCTTGGTATAGCTTCATGTCTGTATTTAAATTTTGTTTCCAGTATTTTAACCTGTACTTCCTGTTCGATACCAAGATCGCCTGAAAATTGTCTGCATATCATTGTGAGAGGATCATGTTTTTTCACGTCATTAAATGAACCGTTCATCCATGGGTCGAAGTTTCCCCAACTGGTTCTTGTTTCATTTATTAGGCCACTTTTTAATGCCCATGAAGTATATGTATCATCATTTAATTTTTGACTTAATATCAGCCATTGAGGTAAATCTTTATTTTTATCGTCCTTATATTCTTCTATTGTACTTTGAATTTTGTTCCATTGAATCATAAAGAACATTGCAGCGAAAAGCGGGATTACTGCTCCTGAAATAAAACTATATTTAAATTTTATATTTTTTGTTAAAAAAAACAGGAATGAAAAAACTGTAAGCCATATCAACGGAATAAGACCATGAAGTGATATGCCGAAAATCCAGAAAAATGCAATTCCGAATGCAGCCATTGGTAATAAAACCACAGAAAAATATGCTGCGATAATAAAACCCATCCCAAAAGCAAAGTAAATGAAATAGTTAATATTCTCGGGAAGCTTGGTTTTATACATGAACAGAATTATTGCTATAAGAATAATAATCAAATAGATTTTCAACCAAAAGGTTGGTTCAGCGAACATATTCATATTTAAGTTCAATGTAAATCCACTAAAAGTAAAAAGTAGAACGAAAATCCTGATCAGGTCTCCGTCAATTTTAAATATGTTCCAGCCGTTTAATATAATATGTCGGAGCAATATAAACCCAAAATATCCAATTGATAAAAAATACGTTATTAAAAACGGTCCCGAGAAAAAATTATTTAAAAACGGGGTGTTGAATACCTGTGGATACATAACTACCATTACTGATATTAGCAAAATGCCAAGTCCTATATGCTTTGGAATATTGTTGCTTGTCTTTTTAGGATTATTCATTTTTTGTAATTTTATTTTGTTAATTCTTTGAGGGCTTTATAATCTCCGTAATTCCATGAAAAAAAACTTCTTTCAGATTGGATGTCAATAAACTGATCGATTCTTTTTTCAAGAATTTTTACAGAGTTTTGGTTTTTTAAAAACGGCTGAGTTTTAAATTTTTCCTTTTCATTACTTAAGATATGTAAAGTTTTATCTGACATTCTTAAGAGAAAATCGGCTTCCATATTCTGAGGAAACCTGTGATTTAAGTTGTGTTTTGTAATGATAATATCCCAGTTGAAAAAGGATATGAAAATCATCATAAAAAATACACTCCAAGCGTTTGTTTTAATCATGTAAAAGCCGGTTTTTTTGCTCAGGATTTTATATGCGAGGGTTATTAATCCTATTATTGTCAGAACCAGAAATATCAAAACTCCTATTCTTTTATATGCCAGACCAAAATAGTTTATATAATGAAAGTTCCTGATAGCTACTGAAACTGCAAGAATTACATTTTGAAGAATCCAGATATATACACCGTATTTCAGCCATTTGCTTCGTTTATAAAAGTTTAGATTTGCCCTAAAATAGAAAAGTATTATTCCCATCGATATCAGGATGCTTAAAATAAGCAAATAAGTACCTTCATGTACTAATTGCTTGAGATCCATTCCTTCGAGAAGTTGGAAATCAAACCAGATCCAGTTGATATCAATAACATTGATAATCAGTAATAGAGCATTGATTAACGAGACAAGAATAATTCCGGTACGATTTTCTGAACGCAATGCAAATTTCTTTTTGTTTTTGG
>JBDRPR010000435.1:0-2885 GCA_043826845.1 Bacteroidota bacterium | reverse complement strand
GTCCCCTCATTCTGTATTCTAAATTCTATATTCTTTCTTCTTTATTATCACTTCACAACCACCTTCTCGCTGAACAACTCCCCTCCTGCATTGATGTTCACGTAATACAAACCTGCCGGTTGCTGCGAAAGGTCAATGACAAAGGAACCGGAGGCATTATTCCCGGTAAACACCGTTTTGCCCAGCATGTCCATCACAAACACCTGCATTTCCTGGCCGGAATAGTTGACTGCCGAAACGTAGAACAGGCCGTCGGAGGGGTTGGGGCAGATACTGATTAAAAGTTCTCCCGCAGGTTCCGGTTTTTGCTCGGCAACAACTTCATTTTTATCCTGTATATATGCATTCCGGCCGGATTGATCATTATCAGGAACATCTCCGGCATAGCTGATTTTTGTATTCACGTTATTATCACACAAGGTTGGATCAATGTATGCTCTGAAATATGAGCCGGATTTAATATGAGTACCCTTTTTCAACGTTATGGATCCGGAAGAAGATATATTTACACTTACCCCAGGTTCAACGGTAAATTCCTGTTCCTGGATCACGGGGTCAGCATATGACTTCCCATTCGATTCTTCAGGTGCAACTATGAGATTCCCTTTTGCAAAAAAGTCCTGGTTGTACATAACCTCTCTGTTATTCAATGTAAGATTAGGACACTCTTTGTCCCATTGAGCTACAACTGTCTCTGATAATCCAAGGTAATCCAATCCTTCCATCTCATAGGTTTGAAAAGTTGCGTCATTCACATAATTTACATAAAAATTCATAACAACATCATAAACATTATTTCCTCCACCTGCTAATTCATCAAACTTATATAAAGGCATATATGCAAGGGACCTCATTTTAAGATAACTATGAGGGCATATAAAATTTGGGCAATTAGGATCAGGGGCATTTCCATGGCCAGTAAATATTGGCCCATCAGTACCATTTACCGCACAGTAAAACTCGCCTGAACCATCATATATATTTTCAGTGAACATATTTCTCCATTTTATCATATCATATTCTGTGAATAAGATAGTTGAGTAATTTTCATAAATGGCTTTTGGGAAAAATAGAACTTTTGCCCCATGACTAATATCATCAATAAACTCTTTATATTCACTGCATTTCCCTCTATCATTGCTACACCATGGGTTTGGCGTCGGTTTTTGACTCCAACCACTATGATACCACCAATAGGAATTATTGAATGTTTGCAAAACATTTAGTGAGAAGCATTCACTAACAGGAAGATCACAATCAGAATCTCTAAATAATGAAACATTGCTTTTATAAAGATCAACAATTTTAACAGCCTTTGCCCTGTAATCAGCATATTTAATATCATAATAATCAGTGTATGAAAGGCCTAAAAAGATTAATGCAGTTGCAAATCCGGATTGCATATTTATTTCTGCAGCATATTCTTCTTCAGGTAGTTTTTTAAAACCATAATCGTCATCCCAATATCCATTATTTGTATTAATATACCAGTCAATTGTTTCTTCAATTCGATTTCTAAGCCAATTGGCAAAGTCACCATAAGTTTGAAAAGAAACGGAAGCAAAAACAGGTGGAATGTTAACAAGAGATTGTGGGAGAGGAGTAATATATAGTTCACTGTTATTTTTTAACATGTATACAAATTCAGCCATAGGCATTATACCCAAACCATCAAGATACATATTATTATTCTCAGCTTCAGTCCCAATAAGCATCCAGCCAGGATGGTCACTCGGATCATAATAAACATCATTGCGATAAGACTGAATTAATAAGCAATTATTAATGAACTTAATAAGATAAGACTTGTCGTTTGTCGTCTGAAATAGTCTAATCTGTGAGGTCAGAAAATCAGAAACTCTGCCTAGTCTCTCAGTAAAGCCAGAAGGCCTTGGTGGCTCAATATAACTATCAGGTACAACTAAATCGGATAAATTATCATATTGCTCTTTAATCTGGAAGCTTTCATAATTCTGTGAATAGACTAAAATGCAGCAATTAGTCGAAATTATGATAATTATCAGGTATTTAAGCATTTTTATAGTATTTTCATTAATTAATAATTATGTTCCACCCATACTGTCCGTGTATAAGTATATTCACTTAAATCTATACTCCCACATGGTAAATATGGAATGACATCTCCATTCATATTGCACAGGTAATTTCCATTGTAATCGTAGTAGTCATAGACAACAGGGCTAAGACACACCCGGATTGAATAGATGATATTACTTTCATTTGAATATTCCATAATACAAGTATTAAAATCCGGGAAATAGGTATCTCCTGTCTCAGCTTCCTTTTTATATTCTCTTATCTTTTCTTTTAACCAACTAGGGATATCATCAGGGTAATCCTTTTTACAGGATACTATAGATATTGATGTGAAAAATAAAAAAACTACTACTTTCGATATTCTACCCATAATTACATATTATTTGTTTGTTCCTTTAGAGTATAGCCAATACCCAGTCCCATGAAAAAATAAAAGTATTCTTTGGGATTAAAAAATACATCCGATCGAAAATCGAAGATTTTAATTGAAGGGATAAACCCTAATCTCACTGAAAATCCTCCATCCGTTCTTTGATACCTGTATCCTACAGGTCTTAACAGTAAAAAAAGCCTTGTTCCGTAACTCTTCATATATGGCCCTGAGGAATATATAAATCCGCATCCTGTCTCAAAATGATGTTTTTTCCCAAAAACAAGATTCAATTCAGCAGGTATGATAAGTGATTTTGGCATAAGCAATCCCTCTTTTAATTTAATTCCGTGAATCCCACCACAAAAAGCAACAGGATTATTAAACGGTATATATGAACACCCTCCCCTGACAGATATAAAGAAATTGTTATTGTCCACTAAAATTCTGTCATAAT
>JBDRPR010000434.1:0-7435 GCA_043826845.1 Bacteroidota bacterium | reverse complement strand
GCCATGTCGCACGCTCCTTACGTATGACGGTAATGTTAATATTTCGGTACTCTGTACCTCACTTTGTTGACCTATTTCCTTTTACAAATAGCGCCGGTGCTCTGCACCTTGCAATTATTTCAAAACCATCTTCTCACTCTTTACCACTTTCCCGTCAATTATCAGGTTACAAACATACGTTCCCTTTGCCCATCCGCTCGTATTTATTAAAGTTTTTTCGGATGTTATAGGGATGGTTGTTTTCAAGTGACCGTTTAAACCTGTAATTTTTATGCTGACCCCTCCCGGCCTCCCCTTCAGGGGAGGAGTAATTTCTGCATAAAAATTCCCATCGCTGGGGTTTGGGTAGAGTTTGAAGTTTAGGTTTTTAAAATCTGGTATGCCGATTCCGGTATCGGTGTTGCTATTTTCTGTTCAGGCAGTTTTGGTTCGGTACAACAATCCAAACTTTTTTTTAGAGGAAAAAAAGATCACGGATAGCTATCAGGGAGAACAAATACTGTTCAAACAAATGCTGATATAAAATGTGAGAATTATGTAACTTTTAGAAATAATTATGTAATTATGGCAATCAAATAGTTACCTATCTTGTACAAATTAATTATTCTTAATCCCAAGAATAGTCATTATTGCTTAAATGATTGTCAATTAATCAAAAGCGAAGTAAAGTACTGCATGAAGCTATATGTCAAATACATGGTTAGTACACGCTGCAAGATGGTTGTGAAAGATGAGTTAAAAAAACTTGGTCTTCACTACATTATTGTTGAAATGGGCGTAGTAGATATTATGGAAGACATCGACAGAGAACAGCGTGAACAGATTAAGGTCGCATTAGCAAAATCAGGTCTGGAACTTATGGACGACAAAAAGTCCGTTCTTATAGAAAAAATTAAAAATGTAATAATAGAACTGGTTCATTACGGGGATGAATTGCCCAAGACAAATTTTTCTGATTATTTAAGTGAGAAACTGAAATACGATTATACGTATATGGCAAATTTGTTTTCAGAAGTTCAGGGAATTACTATTGAAAAATTCATGATTTCTCATAAAATAGAACGGGTAAAAGAACTGATAATCTATGATGAATTAAATATAACGGAAATTGCATGGAAATTAAACTACAGCAGCGTGGCACATTTATCAAATCAGTTTAAAAAAGTAACAGGACTGACTCCTTCTCATTTCAAACAATTAAAGAATAAAAGAAGAAGTCCGATTGAGGAAATAGGAAACCCGCATAAATAAAAAACACATTATCTGATATAATGAAAGTGACATATAATTATTAGCAAATGAAAACAACAAATATAATTGAATCCCATAACTTTAGAAGTCTTCTGGAAACCAGCCATGATCCAATGATTACCTTAAGTCCCGATGGCAAGATTACCGATATGAATGAAGCATTTATTGCCATTACAGAAATAAATCGCAAAAAACTTACCGGTACCGACTTCGGTAAATATTTTACCGAACCACAAAAGGCAAGCAAAGCTTATAAGGATGTTTTCGCGAAAGGCTCAGTGAAAAATCTATCACTAATTATAAAGGATGGCAAGCTGACAGATGTACTAATTAATGGTTCGTCTTATAATGATGAAAAAGGAAATGTGCTTGGCGCAGTAATAGTGGTCAGAAATATTGGCGAGCAGAAGCGTGCTGCGGAATTATTTATTGCTAACAAAAAACTTGTAATTCAGAACGAAGAAAAAGAAAAATTGGCAACTGAGTTAATCATTGCAAACAAAAAACTTGCATTTCAAAACAAGGAGAAAGAAAAACGTGCCAAGGAATTAAGCATTGCAGATAAAGAACTTGTGTTTCAAATCGAAGAAAAGGAAAAACGCAAAACCGAAAATATAGAACTTGAAGCCTTGAGTTATTCTTTAAGATTATCGTCCCAATATTCTCTCAGCCTTATTGAAGCCAGTCGTGATCCATTGATTACTATTAGTACTGAAGGCAAGATAACAGATATGAATGAGGCATTTGTGAACATTACGGAGATGACCAGGGAAAAGCTTACCGGTACGGATTTTTTTAATAATTTTACCGACTCACAAAAAGCGAGTGAAGTATATCAGGAGGTATTTGAGAAAGGATTTGTAGCTGATTATCCATTGACCATAATGGATGGTAAGTTAACCGACGTGCTGTTTAACGGGTCTGTATATAAAGACGAAAAAGGAAATGTGCTTGGAGCAGTGGTAGTAGCGAGAGATATTACCGAACAAAAAAGAATTGAAAAAGAATTAATAGAAGCAAAAGTTTTTGCCGAATTGGCGGCAGAAATTGCCATTGGTGCAAAAAGCAATGCTGAAAATGCTACACAAATTGCTGAAGATGCAGTGAAATCAAAACAACAGTTTTTGTCGAACATGAGTCATGAAATCCGGACACCAATGAATGCGATTATCGGTTTCACAAAAGTCTTGTTAAAAACTGATTTGTCTGCAAAACAGAAAGAATATTTATCTGCCATTAAAATGAGCGGGGATGCATTAATTGTACTTATTAATGACATACTTGATCTGGCAAAAGTAGATGCAGGAAAAATGATATTTGAACAAATCCCGTTTAAAATGGCATTATCAATAGCTGCCATGATTCATTTATTCGAAACCAAAATTCTTGAAAAAAACCTTGAACTGATTAAAGAATACGATGACAAAATTCCCGAAGTACTTGTTGGTGACCCCGTCCGACTGCACCAGATAATTTTAAATCTTATCAGCAATGCAGTAAAGTTTACATCAAAAGGGAGTATTACTGTAAGCGTTCGTTTACTGACAGAAGATGAGGAAAAAGCAACTGTTGAATTTGAAGTATCTGATACAGGAATAGGAATATCAGAAGATAAAATAAAAAATATTTTCGAGAATTTTCAACAAGCAACAAGCAAGACCTCCAGATTGTATGGAGGAACAGGACTGGGGCTTTCTATTGTAAAAAAACTGGTTGAGCCACAGGGTGGGACTATTAGTGTAAAAAGTAAAATTGATGTAGGAACTACTTTTAGTTTCATATTAAGTTTTATGAAAACAAATGATGATGCTGAATTGGAAATAGAAATCTTAGAACGGGATTCGGAAATTAAAAATATAAAAGTTCTGGCAGTCGAAGACATGGCACTTAATCAGTTGCTTATGAAAACTCTTTTGGATGATTTCGGATTTGAAAGCGATATGGCCTCTGACGGATTAATAGCTATCGAAAAACTACAGACAAAATCTTACGACATTGTATTGATGGACCTGCAAATGCCGGAAATGAACGGGTTTGAAGCCACGGAATATATTCGTAATACTTTGAATTCAAAAATTCCAATAATAGCTTTAACTGCTGATGTAACAACTACCGATCTGGCAAAATGCAAAGCGGTTGGCATGGATGATTACATTGCTAAACCTGTTGATGAATCCTTGCTATATAGCAAAATAGTCAGCTTAGTAAAGAAACCAATAACACCAAAACGCGACGAAGATATAGATACCGGTAATATTGAAAATAAAAAGTTAAAATGCATTGATCTTGCATATTTAATCCATCGCACGAAATCTGATCCTGCCTTAATGATGGAAATGATTTCTTTATATCTGGAACAAACTCCGCCATTGATCAGTGCAATGAAACAAGGCCTCCACGATAAAGACTGGCATTTATTGCACACTTCAGTACATAAAATTATTCCATCATTTTCAATGATGGGAATCAGTACAGATTTTGAAAATATAGCAAAAAAAATACAAGAATATGCCAGTACACAACAGCAGACAGATGGAATACCGGATATGGTATTACAACTTGAAAAAATATGCAATCAGGCATGCATAGAATTGAAAGAAGAATATAATACAATTAAAAACAAAAATTGATGAACAACGAAAAAATCAAACTTTTTCTGGTAGACGATGATGCATTGTTTTTAAAATCATTGGAAATTGAGTTCTTGCAACATGCCGATTTTATAATCGAAACTTATGCAACAGGTGAACTTTGTATTGAAAACTTATTACATACACCTGATGTAATCATTTTAGATTATTTTCTTGATGGCATAGTTAAAGGGGCAATGAACGGAATTGAAACACTGGATAAAATCAAGGCCTATAATCCTGATATTCCAGTAATAATGTTATCCTGTCAGGATAAAATTGATGTAGCTATAAGCTGCATGCATCACAGGGCATTTGATTATGTTGTCAAAAGCGAAACTGCTTTCATTCGTCTTCAAAAAATTATAACTACTATCTTCCGTTATAAAAAAATGGAAAAGGAACTGAAATGGTATATGGATAGAATGTAGAATTTGTGTGTGTGAATTATGTAATTCTTATTAAAAATTCTATAACACTTATTGGTTTTGAATTGGCGTTCTTTAATGACTTATAATATTGTTTGCAGATAACTTGATTTTTCGCAATCAATATGACAATTTCAAAACAATAATAATAAAATACTACATAATAAATAGTATAGATGAAAACACATAAATTTAAAAAAGTACTTATAGCACTGGATTATGATCCTTCAGCACAAAAAGTGGCTGAAACAGGATTCTCTCTGGCTAAATCTATCGGAGCAGAAGTTGTTTTGATTCATGTAATATCTGATCCATTGAATTATTCATTAACCGGACATATCACAGTAATGGGGTTTGCAGGTTATCCAGCCACTAATATACTGACTACTGATGACATTGATGATTTGAAAAAAACTTCTCAGCATTTTCTAGATAAATCAAAACTCCATCTGGGTGATAAAAACATCAAGACAATTGTAAAGGAAGGAGACATTGCAGAATTTATATTAAAGAGCGCAGAAGATATGCATGCCGATATAATTGTGATAGGTTCTCACAGCAGAAAATGGCTTGAAGACATTGTTATGGGAAGTGTTACAGAAAAAGTATTACATCGTACTTCCTTACCTCTTTATATAGTACCTACAAAACAAAAAAAATGAAAACAGAAATTATAACTATCGCAAATTTAAAATGTTCAGGCTGTGAAAACACCATCGTGAGTAAAATAATAAAAATGACCGGTGTCATAAAAGTATCTGTGGATAAAAACAAGGACTGTGTTACGATTGAGCATGATGAAAAAACCGACAGAGAGCAGTTTGTAAAAACATTAGTTTCTTTGGGTTATCCTGAGGCTACTGAAAAAAACGGACTGCTGATGAAACTAAAAAGTTACAAAAGTTGTGCTGTTGGAAGGATGAGAAAATAATCAGATATATATGTGGCCCAACAATATATTTAAAATAATAGCCACAAATAATAAAGCAGTTTTATTGTACGGGAGAGGCGATTATTTTTCTGACGATAATTTTATATGTTCCATTTTTTCTGGATTTATTCCAGTTTTAAAAATCTCAGTTGTTTTATATTATCGTCTTAGGTTTTGCAGGTTTAATGAGCATCATCCGGTTCGAAATATACAAACTTATAAAACTAAGAAGACATGTTTCACTTTAATAAACAATGTAGAAGTAATAAGAATATAGAAAATGTTATTAATCTGAACTAGAAAAGGGCTTTAGCCCTGAATTGAATAAAATTATTAAAACATATATTTTAAACCACTTAAAAATTCAATAATATAAGAAAAATGCATTTATCAAAATTTATTCGGACAACAGTAAATCTGAATATAAAAATGAGAACAAAATCAAGTTTATTACAAGAGATTTATAAAGAGCTCATAGCAATTAAAATGTTATCCATATGAAAATTTTATTTAACAAAGACAAAAACGACTCACAACAGGACGATCTTAAAACACCTTCAGTGTCTTTATTATTAGATAAGTTGAAAAGGTTCAATAATCTTATAATCCAATTGGATGTTCATCTTTCTGATGTGACTGGAAAAAAGAAAGGGAATAACGATAAACAATGTGTGCTTGAGACATATCTTGAAGGCAAGCCCCCGGTTATCGTTACAAATCAGGCAAACACATTTGAAGAAGCATTAAAAGATGCCATCCGTAAATTAGTAAGTTCACTCAATTCAACAAATGAACTTTCAAGAAATTATAAGCAAGATTTTGATTTAAGAAAGAAGCATGGCATAATTATTTAGAAAAATGAATTTCGTGGATTATTATAAAATTTTAGGATTAAATAAAACAGCCACTTCTAAAGACATAAAAAATGCATATAGAAAGCTGGCGAGAAAATTTCATCCTGATTTAAATCCGAACAATAAGGGCGCTGTAAAGAATTTTCAGCAGATTAATGAAGCCAACGAAGTACTTAGTGATCCAGTAAAACGTAAAAAATATGATCAGTATGGAAAAGACTGGCAACATGCAGAAGAATTTGAAAAAGCAAGACAATATCAAAATCAATCTTCAACTTCTCATGGTGCTGCATATTCGGGTTCACAATCTGAGGGCGATTTTTCAGATTTTTTTGAATCCATGTTTGGTAAAACAACCGGTCCCGGATGGAACAGACAGGTAAAATACAAAGGCGAAGATTACACTACAGAATTACATCTTGACCTTGTGGAAGCCTTTAAGACTCATCAGAGAACCTTTAATGTAAATGGGAAAAACATAAGAATTACTATACCATCCGGAATAGAAAACGGACAAATAATTAAAATACACGGACATGGAGGCAAAGGGAAAAATAACGGACCTGACGGAGATTTATTTATAACATTTTCTATAGCCAATCATCCGAAAATAAAACGTAGAGGAAATAATTTATATACTGATGTTAATCTTGAATTTTACACCGCCATTCTTGGCGGCAAAATTACGGTGGACACATTAAATGGAAAAGTTAAAATAAACGTAAAGCCTGAAACGCAAAACGGTAGTATGATTAAGTTGAAAGGAAAAGGTTTTCCAATCTATAAAAAAGAAGGATTTTTTGGAGATTTTTTTGTGACATATTTGGTTCTGATCCCCACAAATCTTAACGAAAAGCAAAAGGAACTATTCAGAGAACTGGCAGAAATTTAATTTTATGAATCAACAACTTTAATAATTACAGAAAAATGAAAAATGCAAAACAACTGGGTATTTGGATGGATCATTCAAATGCTTTTTTAATGGAATTGTCAGATGGTGCGATTATAGAAAATATTATTGCATCAGGATTCAGTTATAACGATAAAGAATCCAGTTTAAAAAGGAATGAACATCTTATGCATGTCAAAGAGCAACATGACCAATCAGATTATTACAAAAAAATAAGTGGTGCAATTAAAGACTACGATGAAGTTCTTTTGTTCGGACCGACAGATGCAAAAAATGAATTATTAAATTTATTAAATTCAAACCATCTTAATGAAAGTATAAAAATTGAGATTAAGGATTCTGATACAATGACTGCAAATCAAATGCATGAGTTTGTTAAAGAATATTTTAAGTAGTGTCAGCAAGAAAACGCCAATAATTTCGTTACTCTT
>JBDRPR010000433.1:0-10550 GCA_043826845.1 Bacteroidota bacterium | reverse complement strand
CCTGAAATTTCACAGGCAGATGATCACTTAATGTATTATCATTATTCTTTCCTTTTTGTTTTCTTCATGTATTTCCTTGCAGCTCCAATAATCAATCCTACTGTTAATCAATTTTTAAAGAATCGCTACAGGCATGAAAATTTTGGAAAATTATTCAGTTATGCCTCAATATTGAACAGATCCTTGACTTTTATTGCAACATTTGTTTTTGGTTTATTACTTGATTGTAATAATTTTGCATTTACTTTTATATATCCTGTAATCGGCATTCTGGGTATATTTTCTATGTATTTGTTATCATTTCTTGACATTAATGAAAATATCGAATTTAAACCAAAGTCATCATTTTTTACCGGAGTAAAAAATTCCATATTACGGATGTATTATTTATTAAAATATGATAAACCCTATTTCTTCTTTCAGGTGGGTTTTATGCTTTATGGAATTGCTTTCATGCTGACATATTCAGTTGTAAACATTTTTTTTGAAGAC
Source organism: Bacteroidota bacterium (assembly GCA_043826845.1). Taxonomy (GTDB): domain Bacteria; phylum Bacteroidota; class Bacteroidia; order Bacteroidales; family CAYTAU01; genus JBDRPR01. The sequence goes on along the minus strand of JBDRPR010000433.1, from coordinate 10,058 downwards.
GGTGTACATTTAAATTACTCGAGTGTTGCTTTTTATAAAAACCTATCCGTAATTCTGGCTATTTTGTTTTTACCTGTCTCAGGTAAACTAATTGGAAAAATTGATCCACGAAAGTTTGGTGTAATAACCTTCGCATTTCTTTCTGTATATCTCAGTTTTATCACTTTAAGTTGTTATTTTCCAGCCAAGCATGAAGTTTTAGGAGTACAAATAATTTACATGATGGTTATTGCTTTTATTTTTAACGGATTATTTGCCTCGACTATGCATCTTTTATGGAGTATCGGATCTGCATATTTTTGTAAAAAAGAAGATGCCGGCATATACCAGTCTGTTCATCTGTCTCTTACAGGCACAAGAGCGTTGTTTGCTCCCATGGCAGGTATCATTTTGTACAGATTGACAGGTTTCTCATTTACTTTTATTACCGGAGTTTTTTTAATAATCATTGGAATTTTGTTACTAATTTGGTCGCAAAAAAAACACAGAATTAATATCAAAAGTTGAAATTCTTACTTCTTACCATATTAACCTCAATCTCAATCTGCTTAAACAGTCAAAAATGCATTTTGTATTCCGATACAACTGCTATGGAAAATTCTATTTTATTTACTATTTCAGATGGAAAAGTTTACAAAAAAAATTCAGTATATAAAAGTGATGTCATTTTAGAGATTAAGGATAATTACGTATGCAAAGGTTCCTGTGACTATGAAAGCAATATAATTTTTTCGATCAGAGAAAACAAAGTATATAAAAGCCTTTCTGAAAATGAAAATGATGTACTTTTTAATATATACAACGGGAAGGTTTTTAATAAAAATCTTACTGGTTCCAGAGATATAATCTGCACATTAAAGGACAATAAAATATATAAAAAAAATAATATTTATCCTGATGAAATTATATGTTTCTATTCAGGTGTTGCCAGTATTGAGTATATTTGCACAATGATTTATTTAGTTGCATTTGACTATTGATTCTAATATAAATTGCTTATTTATGGATTTTTACAGTTCTGATCTTTTCAATTTTGTCTTGTTGCCATTAATGATTTTTGTTGCAAGAATCTTTGATGTTTCAATTGGTACATTAAGAATTATCTTTCTTTCAAAAGGGAAAAAAGTAATTGCTCCCATTTTAGGATTTTTCGAAGTTCTGATATGGATTATTGCGATTAGTAAGATAATGGATAATGCTACACATTTTATTTACTACATCTTTTATGCTGGAGGCTTCGCTGCGGGGAATTATATAGGTATGCTTATCGAAGAAAAACTGGCTTATGGAGTAGTTGTGATTAGAATAATAACTCAAAAGGATGCAACCGATCTAAAAACAAATCTTATAGAAAACGGTTATGGAATAACGATTTTGGATGCTGTCGGAGCAAACGGTAAAGTAAATGTCTTATTTACTACTATTAACAGACATGATTTGAAAAATGTTATTGAAATAATAAAAAAAAACAATCCAAAAGCTTTTTATTCGGTTGAAGATATTAAATTTGTAAATGAGGGAGTATTTCCTATTTCAAGAAAGCTTTCTCGAAAAAAAGATATGGCTTCGCTTGGGAGCACTAGAAAAGGTAAATAATAAAAAAATAAACACCAGCTATGAAAACATTTTTTATCACTATTTTAGCATTTGCTTTTTTCAATATTTGCAATAGTCAAACTCTACAATTATCAAATAAAGCCAATCCGGAAAAAGTAAAATTGTTCACTACTTTTGATTTTCTTGAAATTCAGTTAAAAGATCTGGACACCGACGAAAACATCTTAAACACTGCGACATATACCGGTTATTTTGAAACCATTAATAGTTATTCCATATCTTTTGACAATGATTATGAATATACTGAAAATACAGTTTATGATCCTTACTCAAGTGTAGTTACATCAAGAGAATTGTATAGTGATACATTTGAAATAAAAAATATTGATTTTAGTGACATTGAATATATAATTCATCATAAAAATTCTGAAAAAATCTTTCAAACAATTGCCACAACTTTTTTGTATGCAAGCATAATTGCACCTGTTTTTTCCATTGATTACAAAAACTTAGAAATTAGTTCTGAAAATTACTTTATTATTGCAGGGGGAAGTCTTTCAACATCACTTATTTCTTATGGATTAAGCAAGGCGTTTGGAAGAAAAAAATTCAGTTTCATTTCAAAAGATAACAAAAAAGAAAAATTTCTTTGGGAAATAAGCCAAAAATAAACTTACATCTAATTGATTCGCCAGCATTCTAGGAAATGTGGCAAAATATTATATCTTCGGTTATAAGAGGGATTTTCAGTCAAATTAAAAAAATAATACGAAACAATAAGCAATTTTCAAATTACTTATTACATGGTTATTACCTTTTCATTCTTTGTTTTTGAGCCTGCTCTAATCTTTCCATAAATTTCGACTTCTTAACAGGCTTTTTCTTTGAGACGTCAAGCTTCTGCAATACAGCTTCATCATTAACAAATCTCTTAAACAAATACATTTGTAAAAATGTAATTAAATTCGCCAGCAAATAATAATAGCTCAGTGCGGATGAATAATTATTGAAAAAGAATAAAAACATTACAGGCATAAGATACATCATAACTTTCATACCTGGCATTGACTGAGTAGCTACCTGCTGTTTGCTTGTCAAATAAGTATAAATAATTGTAGAGATTGTCATCAGCAAAGTGAATAAACTGACATGATCTCCATAACCAAAAGGAACCGTAAATGGTAAAGTGGCAATTGAATCATATGCAGATAAATCATCTGCCCAAAGAAAACCTTGCTGGCGTAATTCTATTGAAGCAGGGAAAAAACGGAACATCGCGATCAATATCGGAAACTGAAGTATCATAGGTAAGCATCCTCCCATTGGACTAACTCCGACTTTTTTATATAAAGCCATAGTTGCCTGCTGACGTTCCATTGTTTTATCTTTTGGGATTTTTGCATGTATCTCATCAATCTGAGGTTTAAGAACTCTCATCTTTGCCGTTGACATGTATGATTTAAATGTCAGTGGCAACAAAATCAATTTTAGCAGAATTGTAAGGATTAAAATTATTAAACCATAGCTTCCTATATAATTTTCAAGAAAATTAAACACAGGAATAACAGCATATCTGTTTATACCATGCATTATAAAGAAACTCCATCCGATTGGAACAAGTCTTTCCATATCCAAGTTTTCGCCTTGCTTTCTTAATGTTCGAAAGTGATTAGGTCCAAAATAAATATTAAAAGGAATGGACTCACTAATATCACCCTGATATGGTAATGAAATATCTGCGACAAAATGTTTAAGATAAGGTTGTGTTTCGTCAAACATTTCCTGTTCAATGCTTGCATTTGTCATAGATTCTTTAGCAATTAAAACCGAAGAGAAAAATTGCTGTTTAAATGCAATCCATTTTACTTTTGTAGGTAACTCCTCCTTTTCACTACTTGTTTCTGTAAGGTAGTTTACCTCATCATCAAGAAATTTATAATATATACTTGTATAATTATTTTCATATTTATGACCTTTTTCCTGTCCCGGAATATAAGCTGACCAGTTTAAATCCAGATAATTTGAATTATTTGATATAACATCTGTCATGTTTACAATATTAATATCAAAATCAATCATATATTTATCAGGATAGACAGTATATTTGTATTCAAGATAAGCATCATTTCCAGTATTCAAACGCATTGCAAGAGTCTTAGGCTGATTACCGTCAACCACAACAGGCTGCTGATATTCAAATGGTTCAAAATATAAATCTGAAGTAGAAATTGACTGATTTTGAGAGAAAAAACTCAATCCGAAAGTAGATGAATCTCCATCAAACAAAATCAGAGGTGAACCATTATAACGAGTATATTCTTTTAATTCTGCAGAAAAAATACGCCCCCCCTTTTTGGCAACAACAAGTTTAATCAAATTATTCTCAATTGTGTAAAATTCCTGAATCCCTTCAGCAGTCTTTGAAAATGCGCCATATCTGTCTTTGAATATTATAGCTTGTAACGAGTCATTCACTTCTCCTTTTATTGTATCAATCGGTATAACATTCATCAGAGAGTCAGAAACAACAGCAATGTTTTTTAACGAATCTTTTCTGGCATTATCTTCAGCTTCTTTAATAGCCAGTTCTTTCATAACAGTTGTTATGGAATCCTGTTTTCTTTTTGCTGTTTCAATTTCTTCTTTGGATGGTTTTGTAAAAATGCTGTACCCAACAATCATTGCAAAAATAACAACCAATCCAATAACCGTATTTTTATCTAATCCTTTTCGAGCCATAATTTATAATAAAGTTGCTTTAACAAATTCAACAAATAATGGATGCGGGTTTAACACCGTGCTTTTGTATTCAGGGTGAAACTGTACACCAACAAACCATTTATGATCTTTAATCTCAACAATTTCGACAAGACCAGTATCGGGATTAATTCCAGTCGGGATCATCCCTGCTTTTTCAAAATCTTCAAAATATGCATTATTAAATTCGTACCTGTGTCTATGTCTTTCAATAACACTATTTTTCTTATATGCACTATATGCCTTTGAACCTTTTTTTACAACACAGGGAAATGCTCCTAATCGCATTGTTCCACCCTTTTCAATAATTTCTTTCTGTTCTTCCATCAAATCAATTACAGGATATATAGTATTTGAAGACATTTCAGTAGAATTTGCACCGTCAAGATGTAAAACATTTCTCGCAAATTCAATAACTGCGCATTGCATTCCAAGACAAATTCCTAAAAACGGAACATTGTTTTCTCTTGCATATCTTGCAGCATATATTTTCCCATCAAATCCTCTGTGTCCAAAACCCGGAGCAATTAATATTCCCTTTAAATCTTTTAAAATTTCATTTTTATTTAATTCAGTAATATCCTCTGAATGTATCAATTTTAATTCAACTTTACACTCGTTTTCAGCACCGGAATGAATAAATGACTCAATAATAGATTTATATGCGTCAGCAAGTTCAATATATTTTCCTATAAGTCCAATCTGAACATGATGTTTTGGATTTTTCAGTTTTTTCAAAAAGCTATTCCAGGGTTCAAGCTTTGGCTCATCATTAAAAGGTAAACCTAATTTGGTCAGTACTATCTGATCCAGTTTCTCTTTTTTCATTAAAACCGGAACCTCATAAATTGTTGAAACATCCTTTGATTCAATAACCGACTCTATATCAACATTACAAAATAATGCAACTTTTTTTCTTAAATCTTTTGTTAAAGAATGTTCGGTACGAAGGATTAAAATATCAGGTTGAACTCCGGCTTCAAGTAAAGTTTTTACTGAATGCTGCGTTGGTTTTGTCTTTAATTCTCCGGTTGCATTTAAATAAGGGACCAATGTCAGATGTATTGAAAGAACATTTTTGCCCATCTCCCACTTCAACTGACGGAGTGATTCAATAAAAGGCAGAGATTCAATATCCCCAACAGTACCACCGATTTCAGTAATTACGACATCAAATTTATTTTTACTACCCAGAAGCTTAACTCTTCTTTTTATTTCATCTGTAATATGAGGAATGATCTGAACAGTTTTTCCTAAAAAATCTCCTCTTCTTTCTTTATTAATAACCGCCTGGTAAATCCTTCCGGTTGTCAGATTGTTGGCTTTTGAAGTCGGAATATTAAGAAATCTTTCATAATGTCCAAGATCAAGGTCAGTTTCTGCACCGTCGTCGGTAACATAACATTCACCATGTTCATACGGATTCAGGGTTCCCGGATCAACATTAATATAAGGATCAAGCTTCTGAATAGTTACATGATAACCACGGGCTTGTAATAGCTTCGCAAGTGAAGCAGATATAATACCTTTTCCGAGTGAAGATGTAACGCCACCTGTAACAAATATGTATTTTGTGTTTACCATATTTTTACAATTAAAAGGTTAAACTAATTCCAATACTTGGCATAAATGGTAACTGATCGACTCTTTCATGTGTCAAACGGTCAAAATAAAAAACATTTTTTCTATTATATAAATTTGTTATGCTCGCTGTCAATTCTAATGTTGATTGATTGGAAAAAAACACTTTTTTCTTAACTGTAGCATCCAATCGGTGATAATCTGATAATCTTGAAGAATTCAATTCTCCATATAAAATTCCCAGTTGTCCGTTTCCTGATGTATAATTGGTATTTACACCGTCAGAAAATGGAATTTTCTCATAATAACCTTGTGTCGGAGTGAATGGGAAACCGGAACCATAATTCCATCTGATACTGAATTCCCAGTCCAGATTTTTTCCGAAAATCTGTGATAACATCAGGTTGATATTATGTCTTCTGTCAAAATGAGGAGGATATGTAATATAACCATCATATCTGGTAACATAACCCAAGGAATAAACCATCCAGACGTATGTTCGTTTGTAATCATATTTCAACCAGAAATCAACTCCGTATGCATCACCTTTTTCAATTATAAAGTCATTTTTCAGTATATCATCAATTTCAAAATTTTCAGCAGTATCATCATAAAGTTTATTTCTGTTTATGTTTGTAAGCTGAGTATTCTGTTTATAATAAGTTTCAATATTAAAAATTATTCTGTTTGAAATATCAATTTCAGTTCCAAAAATCCCATGCCTTGATTTTTGCAAAGAGTTCAACACTTCCTTTCCGTCAAATTCATCTTGTAATTGCCCTCGTTCAGGACCAGAAAGAAATCCATAGAATAGATTCACAACATCCTGATCAGAATTTGCTGCAACAAGGTTTTGAGAATATAATCCTCCGGAAAATTTTATACGGAGAAAATCAGTAACATTGTACTTCATCCCTAACCTTGGTTCAGGTGATGTAGCGGACAATGAAGCATAATACTGTACTCTAAATCCAGGTTCAATCAATAATTTTCCGAAATTATGTTTATATTTTATATAACCTGCCAGTTCAGTTGTGTTTTCTTCCTGATAGAGATGACGATCAACTGAATTATAAAAATTAAAATTTGTTTTAAATCCCAATACTTCTACTCCGTAATCAAGTTCATCTTTTCCAAGAAAATACAAAAACGATAATCCAAGATTAAATCCGTCAATTGAACTATTTCTTGGTTTGGAATCAGCCTGCTGAAGAGTAATATTATAATTTGAATATGAGAAATTTGTCTTTATTAATACAGAAGATCCTGAAGGAACTACAATTATATTGGACCCTATACCAGAAGATGACCAGTTTAAGTCTGAAACCGCCTGATATTTAACTTTATCCGAGAAATTGAATCCAAAAATATTTACTTTTGTACCCCCTGCACCATTAAGGGAAATTTTTCCATAAAAATCAGTAAAATTAAAAGGAAGACCCGCAGTGTCAATGTATGAATAAAGAACTTTAGAACTTTCTTCCAGATATGAATTTTTTGCTGAAAAAATAAATGAGGACGATGATTTTGATTCGTCCTTTTGTTTTACGATTGGTCCTTCAATCAACAATTTAGATCCAAAAGGGCTTGCAGATATTTTTCCTGCCAGTTTCTTTTTATTACCATCACGCATTTTTATATCCATAATTGAAGAAATTCTGCCTCCATAATCAGCACTGAATCCACCAGTATATACATCAGCAGTACGAATAATATCAGAATCAAAAACCGAAAACAAACCAATTGAATGAAAAGGATTATAAACCACCATACCATCCAGTAAAACCTTATTTTCGATCGGAGGTCCTCCTCTTATGTATAATTGTCCTCCCTGATCACCTGTAAAAATTACTCCGGGTAAAATCTGAAGATACTGTGCAATATCTGGTTCACTACCTATTGTGGGTATCTGTTGTATCTGTTTAGGGGTGATTTTAACAACTGAAGTCCGGATATCTGTCCTTAACTCCTGTCTTTCTGCTGATACAACAGCATCATTTAACCTGATAGATGTTTCAGTCATAAAAAATTTATGATCACTTATTCTGTTTTCCTGAATATTTATCTGAAAAATTATTGTATCATAACCCAAAGCAGAAATAATCAATGAATATTTTCCGGTTTTTATTTTTGTAATATTATAATATCCGTTTTCATCTGATGCAGTACCATAATTAGTACCTTTTAACACTACGTTTGCATATAGAATCGGTTCACCATTTTTTTTCTCGTGAATAAATCCCCTTAAACTTCCATACTGACTATAACCAGTAATTGAGATCAAACTAATAATTAATAAAACAATATATGATTTAACTTTCTTTTTCATCGATTATACATATTTTCAACGTATTACTTTTCTTATTGAATCAAGAGCTTTATTTACAATATCTGCTTTACTTTTTAATACTGTCACTTGCTTTTTACCGTTTTCAATCTTGTTTTTCATTTCATTTATTATTCCGGAAGCATTTGAGGAATTTTTAAAAAATCCCATATTGTTTTCTATTAAAATGACATCACTCTCCATTTTAGACAAAGTTCTGGAAATTTTTTCTCTTTCAGCTTCCAGTTTTTCTTTCGGTTGAGTTTCCTGTATAATGGATTCAATCTTCATTTTAAACTGATATAATTCAATTTTAGAGTCATCCAACTCAAGCTTTCCAAATTGCCTGTTAATTGCATCTTTAAACTGCTGTTGCATTATATCTTTCTGTTTAAGCGGAATATTACCAATATTTGTCCATTCTCTTTGAAATTCCTTTAGTTGAGCCAAATCCTGATTTGCGTTTCCTATCGGTGAAAAATTATTTAGTTTTTCTATCAACTCAATTTTCAATTTCAGGTTTTCTTCTTCTTCCTGAATTTTTGATTTAAAAGATTCTGCTTTTCTGTTAAAAAAATGATCACAAGCCTTTCTGAATCGCCTCCAAACCTCATCAGACTTCTTTTTTGGAGCTGGGCCGATTGTTTTCCATTTTTCCTGTAATTTAAAAAATTCATCAGTGGTACGTTTCCAGTCACTGCTTTCCATTAATGATTCAGCCTGAACACAAACATCAATTTTTTTCTGAAGGTTGTCATTCTGATCTTCTTTCAGACTTTCATAAAAAACCTTTTTCCTTTCAAAAAACACATCACATGTAGCACGAAATCTTGTAAAAACTAAATTGCTATCTTTTCGAGGAATTTCTCCTATTGCCTTCCAGACTTTTTGTAATTCAAGTATTTCGTTCGTTTTATTTTCCCATACACCGTGAGATTCATAATTCTGTTCGTTGAATTGTTCAATTTTTTCACAAATTTCAATCTTGGCCTTCAGATTATTTTCTCTCTCTTCCTTTTTTTGAATGTAATAATCCTGATGTTTTTTGTTTATTTTGTTTGTCGTTTCTTTAAACCTGTCCCATATTTCATCTTTTTTATCTTCAGAAACAGGTCCGGCTTCTCTCCAAAAATCATGAAGATTCTGAAGTTTTTCAAATGCAACGAGAATATCAGGTTCAAGAAGTAATTCTTCAGCCTTTTCGCATAATTCAATTTTATGTTCAAGATTTTTTTTCAGATCGTTGTCACGAAGATCTTTATTTATGCGAATAATTTTATAAAAGTTATCTATCCAAAAATTATAATTTTCCCATAGTTCTTTTATACTGTTCTGAGGAACAAGACCAATTTCAGTCCATCTCTTTTGTAAATCTCTGAATTCCTGAAATGTTTTGTTAACTGATTCTTCTTTTTTTCCAAGATTTTTAAGGTCTTCAATTACCTGAAGTTTCAGATTAAGGTTCTCTACCTTTTCTTTTTCCAGTTCTTTTTGATAATCAGTCTTAATATCTTTATATTTTTGTATATATGCTTTCAGATTTTCCTCGGAAGTATCAGTTCCTGAATCATATTCTTCAGGTAATCCCCCAGCTTCCATATATTTTTTCTTGTTGTCCTCAATTTCTGCATGATGTTTCTTGTAGAAATTAGTTTTAATTACTTCTATTTCATTTTTGATCTTATGAACAGGTTTTTGTTCAATCAATCTTTTTAATGCGGCAACCAGATCTTCTTTGGATAATTTTGAATAATCAACTGATATATTTTCATCATCTGATGCAAGATCGACAGATTCATCATAGTGAACAACAGATTCTTCGTTCTCTTCTGATCGG